>JBLMZF010000112.1:0-14450 GCA_050258655.1 Deltaproteobacteria bacterium
GAGCACGTTCCTGCCGTTCTCGAACCTGTAAGTAAGCTCGACAAGCTCAAATCCGCGCTCCTCAAGGAAATCCTTGATCAAAGGCTCGATGCGGGTGATAAGTTCCTGATTATCCATAAGACCTCCTGGATTTAATGCTCCCACTCGGCGGGCTTAAGGCGCGCCTGGATCGCTTCCACGATCTTCGGCTCCGCCTCCACCAGCTTCTCGCCGGTGGCGCGCACCTTGAGCTCGAGGGTCTTGTTGTTCACGAAATCCCTGCCGATGACCAGCTGGAGCGGGATGCCGATAAGGTCGGCGTCCTTGAACTTCACCCCCGCCCTCTCATCCCGGTCGTCCATCAGCACTTCCATCCCCTGCTGCTGGAACGAAAGATACAACTCACGGGCCTTGTCCATTACCTGCTGGTTGTTCGGGTCGAGCGGGATGATCTCCACAGCGTACGGGGCCACTTCCTGCGGCCACTTGATGCCCGCTGCGTCATGGTTCTGCTCGATGACGGTCGCCACAAGGCGCGAGACCCCGATCCCGTAGCATCCCATGATCAAAGGCTTGAGCTTGCCGTTTGCGTCGAGATACTGGGCCCCCAAAGCGGCGCTGTATTTCGTGCCAAGCTGGAAGATATGTCCGACCTCGATAGTGCTCTTCTTCTCGAGCTGACCCTTACAGGAGGTGCAGACGGCGTTGGAATCCTCCTTGAACGGCCGGGGAAGCTTGCAGGCGGGGCAGTAAAAGACCATGTCCTCACCGCATTCCGCCGGCACCATGAACTCGTGGGAGACGCTGCCTCCCATGACGCCGCTGTCGGCTTCCACCGCAAGGTGCCAGAGGCCGCATCTCTTGAATATCCTGTTGTAGGCGTCAAGCATCGTCTTATAACTCTTGTTCAGCCCCGCCTCGTCCTGGTCGAAGCTGTAGGCGTCCTTCATGATGAACTCGCAGCCGCGCACAAGGCCGAACCGCGGGCGCAGCTCGTCGCGGAACTTGGTCTGGATCTGGTAAAGCACGAGCGGCAGCTGTTTGTATGACGAGATATGCGTGCGCGCGATCTCGGTGATGATCTCCTCGTGCGTGGGGCCCAGGCAGACGTTCCGGCCCCTGCGGTCGGTGAACTTGATCATCACGTCGCCGACGGTCTTATCCCTTCCGGTCTTGCACCAGAGCTCCATCGGCTGGAGCGCGGGCATCAGTAGTTCGTTCGCCCCCGCCGCGTTCATCTCCTCGCGGACGATCCTCTCTATATTATTGAGCACCTTCAGGCCCAGAGGCAGATAGGTATAGACGCCGGCCATGAGCATGCGGGTAAGACCGGCCCTGAGCATCAGCTTATGGCTGGCGGACTCAGCCTCCTGCGGCGCTTCTTTCAATGTGGGAATAAAACCTTTTGACCAGAGCATAGCTGCCTCGCTTTCGGTGTATATTAAAGTTTTCTGATCTCTTTCAGCAATTCCTTAACGCAGTCTTTGGCCGCGACCTTGCGCAACGGCGTGCCGCGCTTAAAAAGCAGCCCCGCGCCCCTGCCGAACGCCACTCCGAGCGCCGCCTGTCGGGCCTCGCCGGGGCCGTTGACCTCGCAGCCCATCACCGCGATCTGCTCGGCGGACGCCTTCTTCCCGAAACGCGCCGAGGCAAGCTCCTTTTCAAGCCTGTTCACGATGGACACCAGGTCCACCTGGCACCGGCCGCAGGTCGGACAGCTGATGACCTCGGGCGCGAAGGCGCGCAGGCCGAGCGACTGAAGGAGACAGCGGCCGACAGCCACTTCTTCCGATGGGTCGTCGGTCAGCGAGATGCGTATCGTGTCGCCGATGCCGTCAAGCAGGAGCGACCCGATGGCCGCGCTCGATTTGATGATGCCGGCGGGCGCCGCTCCTGTCGCGGTCATTCCCACATGCAGCGGGTAGCCGCAGGCCGCGGACATCTCGCGGTACGCGCGGACGGTATCCCGCACGTTCTGGCATTTGAGCGATACCACTATATCCCTGAAACCGAACCCCTCGAGGGTCCGTATGTATCCCTTCGCCGAGGAGACCATATCGCGCACCTGGTCCCCTTTGCGTTTGACTGAGCCTGAATTAAGGCCGACGCGGATCGGTATGCCCCTGCGTTTCGCCAGGGCGCAGATCTCGCGGACCTCGGCCTTCTTGCAGATGTTCCCCGGGTTGAGCCTGATCTTGTCCGCGCCGCTTTCCATGGAAGCCATCGCCAATTTCCAGTTGAAATGGATATCGGCTACCAGGGGGATGCGGATCTTCGGTTTTATCCGCGCGATCGCCGCGGCGTCAGCCTCGTCCTTGACCGCTACGCGAACGATCTCACAGCCGGCGGCGGCCAGGCGGTTTATCTCGGCGGAAGTGGCTTTGGCATCCGCCGTGCGCGTCTTGGTCATCGACTGTACCGAGACCGGCGCGCCGCCCCCGATAAGGACGCTGCCCGCCCGCACCTGCCGTGTCCGTTTGCCGCTTCTCTTCATTTCCTATTTATTCTCCTGAGGCACCGTCTGGTTCTGCTGCGGTACCGTCTGGTTCTGCGGATGTCCCTTGAACCGTTCCGCTATCTTGCGCCCGACACCCAGCCTCCTGAGATCGTTGAGCGTCACCAGGACCGCCACCGCGATCAGGAGCGAGAGCGCGATCCTGAGGATCAGATCTTCCGTCTTCTTGCTGATCGGCTTGCCCCTGACCTTCTCCAGCGCGAGGAAGAACAGGTGTCCCCCGTCAAGGATCGGTATCGGCAGTATATTGAACAGCGCAAGGCTTATGCTGATGATCGCCGAAAGCAGAAGGAACTCCGCCAGGGATCTGGCGTGCTTGAACAGGTCGAATATCCCCACGGGTCCGGTCACCGATTCGCTGGCCGGCATCCTGCGGATGATCATGTACCAGAGCCCCTTGTACGTCAATCCGGTGATGCGCAGGGTCTCGCGAGCGCCCTCCCAGAACGAGCGGAAAAAACCCAACTTGACGATCTTGCGCTCGTCCACGTCGGGGATGATGCCTATCTGCGGCACCGTCTTCTTCTGCATCAGTTCGTCCTGGCCGATACCCTGCATCAGCGGCACCGACAGTTCGACGCGCTGGCCCCCGCGCTGGAGCCCGATCTGCAGTTTATCTTTACCGGTAGCGCCCCTGATCATCGTCTGCAGGTTGTCCCAGGTCTCCACCTTCTTCCCGTCCACGTCTGTGATCACGTCCCCCGCGCGGATGCCAGCGGAAGCGGCTCCCATGGCGGGCTTGACGTCGCCGACCTTCGTCGCCAGCTTCGGGAAACCGAGGAAGAACACGAAGGACAGGAACAGGAAACCGAGCACGTAGTTCATCAGCGGCCCGAAGACGATGATCTTCGCCCTGGTCGCCGCCTTCTTGGCAAGGAATTCTTCCGGCTTCCCCTTGTATTCCTCGGCGGTGTCCCCCGCCAGCTTCACGTAACCGCCGAGCGGGACGGCGCTGACAGCGAACTCTGTGCCGTTGCGTTTCCTCGAGAAAAGGACCTTGCCGAAGCCGATGGAAAAGACCTCCACCTTCACGCCTGAACGTCTGGCGGCGATGAAATGCCCCCACTCGTGCACGACGATCAGCACCGACAGGGCGACAAGGGCCTTCAAAAGCCAGAACAGCGTGTACAGGAACTCCGGTTTGAATATCATATCGTCTCCAGTAATGCCCGCGCCGTTTCGCGCGCCCACGAATCAGCCTCGAAGACCTGGCGGACCGAAGGCCGCTCCACCACGCGGTGCCGCTCCAGCACCTTCTCCACGCACCTGGCGATGGAAAGGAAGCCGAGCTTTCCCTTCATGAAATGCTCCACTCCGACCTCGTTCGCCGCGTTGAGCACGCAGGGCGCGGTCCCTCCCGCCTCAGCCGCCTCATAGGCGAGCTTCAGGCAGGGAAAACAGCCAAGGTCGGGCCTTTTGAATGTCAGCGCTCCCAACGCGAAGAAATCCACCGGCGCAAGCCGCGACGGCAGGCGGTCGGGGGACGACAGCGCGTACAGGATCGGGATGCGCATGTCAGGCACGGACATCTGGGCCATGACCACCCCGTCACGGAACTCGACCATCGAATGGATGACCGATTCGGGGTGGACCACCACTTCTATCTCCTTACGGGTGACGCCGAACAGATGCATCGCCTCGATGACCTCGAGGCCCTTGTTCATCAGCGTCGCCGAATCTACCGTTATCTTGCGGCCCATCTTCCAGCGCGGATGCCTCAACGCGTCCTCGCGCGTGATGGATGAGAGGCGTTCCCTGTCCCAGCCGAGGAACGGTCCGCCCGAAGCGGTCAGGTATATCCTGCGCAACGAACCCCTGTCCTCGCCGTTAAGGCACTGCCAGATGGCGGACTGCTCGCTGTCCACCGGGACGATCCTGGCCCCTTTGCGCCTGGCCCTGTCCATGATCGTCGGGCCGGCCATGACCAGCGCTTCCTTGTTGGCCAGGCAGACGGCCTTTCCCGCGCCGACCGCTTCAAGGACGGGGGCAAGCGCGGCAGCGCCCGTGATCGCCATGACGACGGTATCGCTGGCGGTATCAGCCGCCAGTTCCTTGAGCCCCTGCTCCCCGCTGAGGACCTCCACCCTGCCGCAGAGCCCGGCAAGCTTATGGGCCAGCGAAGGATCGCCCACGCAGACCTTGCGGGGCCTGAACACCTTCACCTGGGCGGCAAGCTCCTCTATGTTCGAATGGGCGCAGAGCGATTCGACCCGGAACCGGTCGGGGAAATCCCTGACGACGTCGAGTGTGTTCTTCCCGATCGAGCCCGTTGAACCGAATACCGCCAGGCGTTTTACGCGCTTCATGCCTTTGTCACGTAGTTCAGGACGATGGTGATGTAGAAATAGAAGACCGGCGCGGTGAAAAGAAGGCTGTCGATCAGGTCGAGCACGCCTCCGATCCCCGGGATCACGTCGGAGCTGTCCTTTATCTCGCAGTCCCTCTTCATCAGCGATTCCGAGAGGTCGCCGAGCTGGCCGACCACCCCGATCATCAGCCCTATGATGGTAAGCTGCCAATAGGAGAACGGGAGCATCCCCTGGCAGGCGAAAGCGCCCAGCACGCTGAAAGCAAGCCCTCCCAGCGCCCCCTCGATCGACTTATTGGGGCTTATCCTGGGGATCAGCAGATGGCTGCCGAAGCGCGAGCCGATCAGGTAAGCGCCGACGTCGGCCAGCTTGGTCATGATGATCAGGCTTGTCAGCAGCCCCCACCCGTTGTCGAGCAGCCTGATCTTCACAAGGAAGCTGAAGAACCAGGAGACGTAAAGCAATCCAAAGAGCGTCGTCGAGATGCCGACCACCGCGCCGCTGTTCTGCCTGCGCTTGAACTGCATGATGGTCAAAAAGAGCAGCGCGCAGACGATGAAGAGCAGTTCCCATTTCTTGGTCAGCTCGAAACGGACCATGATCGACAGGGGGATGATCGCGCCCATGCCGATACCGAAATACTTGTAAATGCTGATCCCCTTGCGCTCGAGCATCGTGTAGAACTCGTAGAGCCCGCAGACGCTGAACGCCAGGATGACGGCAAAGAACATGAAGCGGTTGAAAAGCGCCGCCGTTATCAAAGGGACCAGGATGATAGTGCTGTATAAGCGTTTTGTCAGCATAGGGGGTATCACCTGTCATTGCGAGGTGATGGATTATATGTTCCGAAGCAATCCGGATTGCTTCGGATACGATACGCTATAGCCTCGCAATGACTGCGTTACGCGCCGTAACGGCGCTGGCGCCTGGCATATTCGCCGAGCGCCTTCTTCAGGTCCGCTGCCCCGAAATCGGGCCAGAGCTTCGGTGTAAAGTAGAACTCCGCGTACGAAAGCTGCCACAGCAGGTAATTGCTCAGTCTCTGCTCCCCGCTGGTGCGTATCAGCAGGTCGGGATCGGGCAGGCCGGCCGTATACAGGTACGATGAGAAAAGCTTCTCGTCGATATCTTCGGGCGAGAGCTTACCCCGCGCGCATTCGCGGGCGGCCGCCCTGCATGCCTCGACCATCTCCTGCCTTGAACCGTAATCTATCGCCAGGACCAGGGTGATCACATCGTGTCCGGCCGTCGACCGCTCGATGGACTCGATCGTACTGAGCACCTTTTCCGGCAGTCTCGACCTCCCCCCGATCACGCGCAGGCGTATCTTTTCCTTGTGCATGCCCGGCTCTTCCTGCGTCAGAAAGTCGTGGATGTAGCCCATCAGCGTCTCCACTTCCTTCGCGGGCCGCTTCCAGTTCTCGTTCGAGAACGTGTAAAGGGTCAGCACCTTGACGCCGGATTCGCGCGCGGCCTTGACGATCTCCTTGACCCTCTGGGCGCCGCGGAAATGGCCGGCAAAGCGCGGAAGGCCGCGCTTGGCGGCCCAACGGCCGTTGCCGTCCATTATGACGGCGACATGCACGGGTACGTTCGTTCTTTCAGTCATTATCCCTTTAAATATGCGTGGGGAAAAAGGCGAAGGCCCTACTGGTGGACCCGGTAATCGATCTCAGGGAAGAGATTATCCTTGCTTTCGATATCGGCCAACCATTCCTCATCGAGCGACGTGTTCTGGATGTCCTCGTAGATCTGGTTGAAACGCAGCAGGTGGTCCTTCGTGCGTTTGACCGCGTACTGGACGTGCGTCCCGGTGCCCATGATGAAGGCCCAGTCCGAGCTTTGCGCGAGGAGGAGTTCCCTGAGCGCCTGGTTAAGGGCGCGCCGGTAGAGCCCCTGCGCGTCCGGGAAAGATTTGACGAGCTCGGTCATCCGGGTCGAAGCCATATCGAGATGGCGGTAGATCCAGTCGTTGGGGCCCTGCAGCCACATCTCGCTGTAGCCCTTCCAGCCCCAGCTCGAGAAAGACGGGGTGACGACCTGATTGCGCCGGTTCTCCGCAAGGTACTCAGAAGGAGTTATCATCCTGATGGTATCCTGGTCGTGATATATCTTGCGGATCAGGAAATCGAGCCACATCGGGCCCTCGTACCACCAGTGGCCGTACAACTCCGCGTCGTACGGCGAGACGATGATGGGCTTCTTCTGGATGAAATCGTACAGGTATTCGACCTGCTTCTGCCGGTTGAACATAAAATTACCGGCATGGTCAGCAGCCCTGTTCCTGGCCCATTCCGGATTGTACGGCTCCTTGGTATTCCCCGTGCCGGTGATCCGGTAATACTTGACGCCGGTGTTGATCCTGACCCCGTCCGGATGGATGTAGGGCTTGATATAGTCGAACTCGAGGTCAAAGCCGATGTCGCGGTAGAACTCGCGGTAATTGTAGTCGCCCGGGTAACCCTCCACCGAGGACCATACCTGCTTCGACGACTCCAGGTCCCTGCCGAACGCGGCGACACCCGAGTTCTTGCAGTACACCGGCGCGAAGACGCCGTATTTCGGGCGCGGCGTGCCGTGAAGGACGCCGTGCGCGTCGGTGAAGAAGAAATTGATCCCCACTTCGCGCAGGTACTCATCGTCCCCCGGGTTATACCCGCACTCGGGGAGCCAGATGCCTCGCGGCTTCCTGCCGAAATGCTTCTCGTAATGCTGGGCGGCAACGCGCACCTGCGCGCGCACCGATTCCTTCGACGTCTGCATCAGCGGGAAAAATCCGTGCGTGGCCCCGCAGGTGATGATCTCAAGCTTCCCCAGGTCCTGCAGGTTCTTGAACGCGGTCACGATGTTGCGGTGATACCGCTCATAGGTGTCACGGCAGCGGCAGAAATGGTTCAGATACATCGTCGCCAGCTTCTGGAACTGAGGCTGCCAGGTCGTGCGCTCTATCTCCTTATGCGCCAGTTCCACGAGCATGTTGATATGCTTGTGATACCGTTCCTGCAGGAGCGGATCGGTCAGCATCGAGATCAGCGTCGGGGTCAGCGACATCGTGATCCTGAAATCGACCTTATCGTGGACGCACCCCTCGAAGACCCAGAGAAGCGGTATGTAGGTCTCGGTGATGGCCTCGTACAGCCAGTCCTCCTCGAGAAAATCCGCGTGCTCGGGATGACGCACGAACGGCAGATGGCTGTGCAGGACCATGCAAAGATAACCCTTATTCACGGCTGAACTCCTTGAGCATCTTCTGGCTTGTCTTTGTCTGCCTGTTGACGATAGGGGTGATGACACGTTCTTCCACCTCATCAGCTGATTCCGCTCTAACCGGGATGACCTGCTCTCCGTCAGGCAGTGAATAGCGCAGCGTGAACGTCCCGTCGGGGCGCAGCCTGATGGGCTTGCCCTGCACCGTGACCTTGGCGTCCGGCTCTGTCGCGCCGTATACGATCAGCTCGCAATCGACGATCATCCAGAACTTGCGTTCCTTGGGTTTCTTCTTGATGGGGCTTGCCATCGAAGCGATGCCGGGCGAGGTGATCGCGCCGGAAAAGAGCGCGCGGCGGAACCTCTCCTGCATGACCTTCCCTACGGGCGAGGACGTCCCGAAACCGAAGCCCATGCCGTAGAGGCGGCCGAATATCTCCTCGGGCACCATCCATTCCTCATCGGTGATCCACGACGGGGCCTCCAGCGGGGATGTCACCGTGTTAGAACGCAGGATGGTGACGAACTCGCCGTTGGCGAGCTTGAGACCGTAGTCGACGCACCAGGACCTGCCGGGTCCGCCCGCGTCGATGTACCAGCTCATCGCGTCCGGGTTCACCTCGATGTCGAAATATCTGTGGGCGTTCTTGCCGTTGAAGATGATGTTGCTGACGTCGTAGACCCTGAGCACCTTCTTGGCGCTGTAGAAAAGGTCCTTGAGCCTGTCGCGCAGGCCCGTCCAGGTATTCTGGGCCACCTCCCAGTAGCTGTGCAGCCACCAGGGATCGCGCACCTGCAGCACCATCCTGTCCCTGTCGTAACGGTAGGGCAGGTCGTGCGGGATGACCTTGCGCTGGCGCATCGGGGCGTACGAAAAATATTTACTGGTCTCGATGGCGGTCTCCTGCACGCCGAGCAGCTCTTTCTTCTCGGCCGGCTTGACCGCGGCCAGTTCCTCTTTTTTGACGATCCGCCTTGCCGGACGGACGGTCTTCGCCGGGGCCTTCCTGCCGCCGCTCCTGACGCGAACCGCTTTCTTAAGCTTCTCCTTCATCTTCCGCAAAATCGCCATGGAACACCTCCTTCGCCGCTGAGTGAGAACGTATTATTTTTTGGGCTGCGCCTGCCTGGCGGTTTTTCCGCCCGATACCAGCGCCTCCTTGAGATCGCTCTCAAGCGCCTCTTTGAGCTTGTTGAGTTTGTCGATTTCGCTCTTGAGGTTCTGATTAACCATCTGCTCCTGCAGCAACGCCTTCTTCGCCGCGTCGAGCTCCCTGGCGTTCTGCTGCAAGGCATCCTGGGTCTGCTTCAGCTTCTGTTCGAGGACGGTCTGGTCCTGCTGGACCTTGCTGGCCCTCTCCTCGGAGGTCAGCCGCTGGTCCATCTCGTTGCGCCATTTCCTCTTCTGCAGAGCGGCGTCGCTGCACGACTTGAACGCCGATACCAGAAGGATCACGCAAAGGACGGAAAGACCGATCAACACCTTGTTCTTTAGTTTTTCGTCGTCCATGGCTGTAAAGGAGAAAGGAACAAAGTTTCACCGTCACGGAAGCGCCTGTCTCCTCAGACCTGCGCCCGTATAAAGCCTGTAATTCAAATCATTTAGGGAGTAATTCCCACTATAACATAAGCGGGAAATACCGTCAAGGGAATTATAAGCGGCATAGGGGGTTACAACAACAAAAAGCCGCTTTTTAACGGAATATGGTCTGCGCCCGCGAAGAACCGACCGAGACCATCTTGACCGGGCAGTCCAACAGCCCTTCCAGCCGCTTAACGTACGCCCGCGCGTTGGCCGGCAGCTTACGGTACTCCTTTATGCCGGAGCACGGGGTCGACCAGGTCGGGACGTCGATGTAGACCGGGACGGCCTTGGTCAGCACCTCGTAATCGGCGGGAAAATCCCGGAAGACCCGGCCCTTGTAGCGGTACCCGACGCAGACCTTCAAGGACTCGAGCCCGTCCAGGACATCGAGCTTGGTCAGCGCCAGCTCAGTGATACCGTTGAGCTGTATGGCTGTCTTGACCATCACCGCGTCGAACCAACCGCATCTGCGCGGCCTTCCAGTCGTGGCGCCGTACTCGTTCCCCTTGTTCCGGATGAATTCATTGAAGCAGCCGGCGAATTCGGTCGGGAAGGGACCTTCGCCGACACGGGTCGTATATGCCTTGGCGACGCCGATGACGCGGTCGATCATGGTCGGCGGGATACCGGTGCCGGTGCAGGCGCCGCCGGATGTCGCCGACGAGGACGTGACGAAAGGGTATGTCCCGAAATCGATGTCGAGGAAGGTACCCTGGGCGCCTTCAAAAAGAATGTCCTTACCCTTCTTAGCGGCGGCGGTCAGAAGCGATGAGGTATCGCAGACGTACGGTGCCAGCTTCCTGCCGAAAGCGACGTAACGGGAATAGATGTCGGATGACCTGAAGCCGGAGTGTTCATAGACCTTCCGGAATATCTCGTTCTTCTCCGTGAGGTTGTCCTGGAGCTTGTCCTTGAAGACGCGCGGGTTCAGGATGTCGACCACCCGGATGCCGATCCGGTTGATCTTGTCGGCGTAGCAGGGACCTATCCCCCTCCCGGTCGTGCCGATCCTGTGGGTACGCTTGGATTCGCGCAGCTTGTCCAGGACCTTGTGGTACGGCATGATCAGATGGGCCAGCGGCGAGATCTTGAGGCATTTGTCGACGCATATACCGGCGGCGCGCAGCCCCTCGACCTCCTTCAGAAGCGATTCGGGGTCGATGGTGACGCCGTTGCCGATGCAGCAGACCTTGCCCCTGTGCAGGACACCCGAGGGGATCAGGTGGAAGATGAATTCCTTGCCGTCGACCACGACCGTGTGGCCGGCGTTGCTGCCCCCCTGGTAGCGGATGATGTAGTCGGCCTCAGCCGACAGGATGTCGATTATCTTGCCCTTGCCTTCATCGCCCCACTGGGCGCCTACGATCACAGTATTCATGTTGTAATCCTGTTAGGGGTTAGTAGTGAACAATTTTCTCGCTATATCCGGGTACTTGGCGATGAACTTCATCTCACCGTCGACCAGGGGAAGCTGGTTGTGGACGTTGGCATACCGCGCCAGCTCGAGCACCTCGGCGGCCTCCCTGTCGTCCTTGAAGACCACCTCGAGCTTGTCGTAGACATTGCGGAAGCCCTTGATGCCCGAATATTCGCCGATGGTGATCTGCCTGCCGGTCTCGATGATCTCCGGCTCGCCGCGGCCCAGGTCCTCGTACTCGTAAAGCTCGTAGTTCTTGCGGTCCTTGAGCGCGCCGTCGGCGTGGATACCTGACTCGTGCGCGAACGCGTTGGAGCCGATGCCGGGCTGGTTGATCGGTATCGGGATCTGGAACGCGTAGGAAGCGTACTTGCAGATCTGCCACGCTTTCTTGAGGTTGATCTTCGGGTCGAGGACGTATTTTCCCTCGATGCCGCTGCCGTACTTGAGGGCCAGTATCACCGCGACCAGGTCGCAGTTGCCGGCGCGCTCGCCCATGCCGTTGACGCAGGTGTTGATATAGGCGTCCTGCCCCGCGTCGATCGCGCCCTGGGCGCCGGTGACCGAGTTGGCCACGACCATGCCGAGATCGTTATGGCAGTGGACCTCGATGGGGAGCTTGACCTCCCCGGCCAGCCTCTTGATGCGCTCATAGATGCTGAACGGGGAATCGTAACCGAGCGTATCGCAGTAGCGGATCCTGTCCGCGCCGGCGGCCTTGGCGGCCTGGGCGAACTCGATCAGGTACTCGATGCGTGTGCGGGAAGCGTCCTCGGCGTTGACGCCCAGCCCTTCGATCCCGAGCTTACGCGCCTTCTTGACGCCGTCAACCATCTCTTTGATGACGCTGACGTGGTCGAGCTTGCCCTTGAACTTGTTGGCGATCATCTGGTCCGAAGTGGAGATGGAAAGGTTGAGGTGCTTGAGCCCCGGCACAAGGCGGAACGCCTCGTCGACGTCCTCCTCGGTGGCGCGGATCCATCCGCTCAGACGGATACCCTTGAGCGCCCCACGGTTCTGCAGCTCGATGTTGGCGTTGAGATAGTTGGTCTCATGGCGCGTCATCGGGAAGCCGAACTCCGACTGGAACACCCCCATCTCGTCGAGATAGAGGTTGATCATCGTCTTCTGCAGTTTCGAAAGACAGATGCGCGACGTCTGAACGCCGTCGCGGTTGGTCACGTCGATAAGGTAGATTGTCGCCATAGGGGGCACCTCTTTGTGATTATGAAAGTCGCACGGATCCCCGCGGGGATCATTTCCTGATGAACACTCTTCGCAGCTCTTCTTTCGAAGGAGAGCTCGACGAACCGAATATCTCCCTGTTCTCGTAAAGGTACGTCGGCCCGTTCTGTATATCCAGCTCCCTGCCGAGAGCGATGTTCTCGTCAAGCAGCTTCCTGCCTTCCATGCTCAGCGCGCACTCGGTTACGGGAGCGGGATCGACGCCCTGGAGACAGGTGTTCCACCAGCTGCTTTCCGGATCGCCGGCGCGGCAGCTGATGTAGTTGTAGAACATGCCGGGGTAGATCTTCCTGACGCAGACGGCCCTCAGATCCTCCTCCACGTCTTTCCTGCCGTGGGGCGCGCCGATCGTATCGCCCTCATGCCCGGCGATAAAATGGACCTCCGGCTTGAACTCACGCACCGCCGCCAGCACCTTGTCGGCCCCCTTGTCGAACAGGTCGACGAAGACGTCTACCCTGTCCTCGAGACGGGGACGGAGCGGGAAATACGCGATGCCGGAGAACTCGGGCTTGACGCGGTAAAGATCGCCCGCCGGCTCCAGCCTTTGCTTAAGGTTGTCGAACGCCTTCTCCTTCTCCACCTCTTTGCCGAGAAGGTACGCGGGAAGTTCCCTGATACCCAGGTCCTTGATGTACGCCTCCGCTTCCTTGCCGGGGTACGGCAGGATGACCGTCGACAGACCGGGGACGGCTTTCGTCAGCCCGGTGACGATGCTGGCGGTATTGCAGGTAAGGCAATCTTTGGGCAGGATGACGAACATCCTGACTTTGGACGCCGCGGTGAACGAGCACCGCGCCTGTCTCGTCCCCGGATTGACGCAGGCGGCGATCTTGCCGGGCGTCAGGCACTGGACATCGGAAAAACAGCGGGGAACAATAGCCGACATCTGCATATCGTCGGGTATATCCGCGGACAATGAGACCTCAATGCTCCTTATGTCCTCAAGCTTGTTGCCGAGGTAACGCAGCAGCGCCTCATTGAGCATGCGCCCCTGCCAGGCGGTCTTGAGCACGGTCGCGGGCAATCCCTGCGGGGCCGGGCCGTCGCTGGCGGGCCTGTTCAGGATAAGGACGTCGATGCCGGGAACTTCCCGGACAAGCGCCAGGGAATCCTTCTCATCAAGATTGCTGATCAGGATAACCGTATCGCAGCCCTGGGACCGCAGCTCCTTCACCGTCCCGCGCAAGGCGCTGGCCGGATCGATGTACGAGCTGCCCGTCATCTTCTTCTGGACGGCTTCTAAAGAGACGGCGGTGATACCGATGCTCATAGTCCCGGCCTTCTTGACGATGAACGGCTTAAGGACCGGCGACTGGATGTTGCAGCAGACAAAAGGGAATTTCGCGGAAGCGGCGGTCTTGCGGAAATACTCCCAGCCGAAACCAAGCTCGCTTTCGCCCACGGCCGCGCAGTCATATCCCATCGCGGACATCGCCGCCACCTGCACCGCCGTGCGCGCCTTGTCGAGCTGTTCGTTCTGCGAGTACTGGTCCAGCTGGCCTCCCGCGAACGAGTCTCCCGCGTCCACAAGCACGAACGGGACGTTACGCCCGGCCAGCCGCCTGATGACGGTAGCCCTGCGCGCGACCCCTCCCGCCGGATCGAGCGGGCAGGTGCAGGGATAGATCATCCCGTGCGTCCTTCCCGAGAAGACAAGCGTGACGTCGTCCGCAAAAGCAGGCGACGCGGAGGCGGACGCAAGCAGGAACAGGGCTGCGAGCAGTTTTATCATACGCCCCTTAGAGTTTTACGGTCTTGACTTCCAGGATGTTCTGGGTCTTGCGGAGTTTCTCGATGATCTCAGGGGTCAACGGGCTGTCGACGTTGAGTATGCTGACCGCCGTGCCTCCCTGGATCCTGCGGCCGAACACCATCGCGGCGATATTGATGCCGTGGGTGCCCAGGAGGCTTCCGACGCTGCCAATGATACCGGGCACATCGAGGTTCTTCATGACCAGGAGGTCGCCCGACGGCGCCGCGTCGACGATGAAATCGTCGATCTTGACGATCCTCGGCTCCCGCTTGGGGGAAAGGGTCGCCCCGAACGTCCTCTGCTCCTCATCGGTCTTGAGCCTGAGGGTGATCAGGTTGACGAATTCCTGGTCCGAGGAGTTCTTGGTCTGGCGCAGCTGGATGCCGCGGCTGCGCGCGATCGGGATGGCGTTGATATAATTGACGGTATCCTTCATG
>JBLMZF010000113.1:0-5699 GCA_050258655.1 Deltaproteobacteria bacterium
TTTCAATGAAGAGAGTCCTCGCCGTCGTACTCTGCGTCACCTTTCTTACCGGCTGTACCGGTTCCTTCGCGCTTACCAAAAAAGTTTACGATTTCCACAGGCACCAGGAGAGCAAATGGGCCGATGAGCTCGTCTTCCTCGGGTGCGTGGTGCTGCCTGTATACAGCCTGGCCATGGTGGGGGACGCGATCATCTTCAACACCGCCGAGTTCTGGAGCGGGAAGAATCCCATCAATGAGGCTAACGGCAAGACGCTTTCCAACGGCGACCTGCAGGTGCTGCTGAGCTATTCGGCCAAGGACGATACGGTCAAGGTCGAGTCGATGAAGTCGCTTAAGCCCGGGGCGAAGTTCGTGCTCAAGCGCAACCAGACCGGAGGCGTCTCGGCCCTGGATGAGAACGGCAAGGTGCTTTTCACCTCCATGACCGAGGCTGACGGCGGCATATCCGTTTTCGACGGCAACAAGATACTTGTCCGGCATTTCTCCCCCAGAGAGATCCAGGAAGTGACAAGCAAGTTCAAGCAGCAGAGTTAGATGCCCACCCCTTCCGCAAAGCTTTCCGAACTCAAGAGCATTCTTTCCGATATCGGCCCCTGCACCGTGGCGTTTTCGGGCGGGGTGGACAGCACTTTTCTGGCCAAGGTCTGTTCTGAGATGTTCGCCGACCAGGCCAATGCGGTGACGCTCTTGACGCCGTTCTTCCCCGAGCTGGAGAAGAGGGAGGCGATCGCGCTTGCCGAACATATCGGCATCCGCCACCGTTTCCTCGAGGTGCCGATGCCGTCGGATATCCTGACCAACCCGTTCGACCGGTGCTACAACTGCAAGAAGCTTTTGTTCGGCAGACTGCAGGATTATTGCCGTGAGGAGGAGATCGGGCCGGTGGTCGAGGCGTCGAATGCCGATGACGCGCTGGATGTGCGGCCGGGGATGAGGGCGCTCAAGGAACTGGGCGTGCGCAGTCCGCTGCAGGAGGCGGGATTGACCAAGGCCGAGATACGCGCATTCTCCCGAAAGCTGGACCTGAAGACCTGGGATAAGCCGGCGTTCGCCTGTCTTGCCACGCGGTTCCCCCATGGCGAGACGCTCGATCACGAAAAGCTTGAGATGGTGGAGAAGGCGGAGGAGTTTCTGCGCGGGCTGGGAGTCGGGCAGGTGCGCGTGCGGTATCTCGACGGGGCGGCGAAGATCGAGACTGATCCGAAGCAGATAGCCCTGGTCGCCAGGAAGGCGGCGAAGGTTGCGGCCGAATTGGAGAAGATGGGTTTCAAGCAGATAACGATCGACCTCAAAGGTTACCGTTCGGGCGCGATGAGACAGGTGTTCACCCGGAGAAAAGATTAGATGCGCGGGTGGTGAACGTGGAAAAGCAAAAAATAATCTCAGTGCTCAGGCAGGTGAAGGCGAAGAAAATTACGCCGGAGGCCGCGTTCCAGCGGCTGCGCAATCTGCCGTATGAGGATATGGGTTTTGCCAAGGTGGACCATCACCGCGCCATCCGCACCGGTTTCCCCGAGGTTGTCTTTTGCCAGGGGAAGACGCCGGAGCAGGTGCTGGCGATATGCGAGAGCCTGGCGAAGCATAACCGGTCGGTGCTCCTGACGCGGTGCCCTCCCCAGGTCTTTACGAGGATCGCGAAGAAGTATCCGTCGGCCGAGTACAGCCTGCTGGGCAGGACGGTGACGATCCAGCGGGGGAAGAGGAAGCAGACCGGTCTTGTGTCGATTGTGTGCGCCGGGACCGCGGATATCCCTGTGGCGGAAGAGGCGGCCAGGACGGCGGAGGTCTTCGGCTGCAAGGTCGAAAGGCATTATGACGTCGGGGTCGCCGGGATCCATCGCCTGCTCGACAGGATGCAGAGCATCCGCAAGAGCAAGTGCATCATCGCTGTCGCGGGGATGGAGGGGGCGCTGGCTTCGGTGATCGGAGGGCTGGCGTCTTGCCCGGTCATCGCGGTGCCGACTTCGATAGGGTACGGCGCGAGCTTCAAGGGGATGGCCGCGCTGCTTACGATGCTTAATTGCTGCGCGCCGGGCGTGTGCGTGGTCAATATAGATAACGGGTTCGGCGCCGGGTACGCCTCGGCAATGATCAATCGAGGATGCAGATGAAGTCGAAGATAGTGGAACTCAAGAGCAACGAAAAATACGTGCGCCTGCTTGCGGGCAAGCCGGAGACCGCCGGTTTGAAATCAGGGTTCGTCACCCTGCAGATCGCTGAAACTGTCGGAGAGCATAAGACCGAGGGCAAGGAGGAGGCGATCATTATTCTTGAAGGAACCGCCGATGTCGTCATTGCCGGCAAGGTTGCTCATGTAGTCCCTGCGCCCGCGGTCGTTTACATCCCGCCTGAGACCATCCACGATATCCGCAATACCGGTAATATCCCGCTTCGCTATGTATATGTGACTAGCGCTGTCTGATCGACCAGAAGCAGTCGCCTTCGATACAGAGCCATTCAACAGTATATCCGTTCCTGCCCGCCCAGGTCCGGGCCGCTTCTTTCATCCTTCCCGTACCTTCATTGATAAAATCCTGCGCCATGTCCCGGTAGCCGTATTGTTCTAATGCGGTTATAAGGGTTTCTTCGGGGATCGGCCACCGCATGAAATAGTCATAGCCGCCGGCAATAGCGGGAAAATTATTTTCCTTCACGGCGCGTGAGAGGGCCTTTGCGGCTTTAGAGCTGATCTCCGGAGTCTTGGAGGAAACGGTCAGCCCCCACAACTGGTGACCGGCGATAAGGCGCGCGACCGGTTCGGGCGCATCCATCGCTTCAATAAGGGCCTGGAGTCCGGGGAGTCCCATGCCGCTTAACGCGGAGCCCGCGGCTATCCTCGTATCATCATCGATGTCAATGAGAGCGGTCTTCAGATAAGGGATGGCGGAGGGATTGCCGATATTCCCTAATGCCTCGACGGCAGATCTGCGGACGGCTGGAGCTTGATCGGAGAGAAGAGCGCTAAGGGGCGGGATATTTTCAGGCTTCTTCAGACTGCCGAGGTAGAACGCGGCTTTAGCCCTTGTTTCGGATGAGGGGTCCTTGAGCGCCGCAAGCGTGGATCCGGTTTCCGAGGGGGAGGCCGGCAGGCCGAGTTCTCCCATGAACCAGAATGCTCTTTGCCGAATATCTGCGTCGACATTTTGGGTTGCGGGGAACATCGCTTTGCTTACGGATGCGGGAGGGAACTGCGCCAACGCCCTGCGATAGACATCTTCGCGCAGATGCCGGTCGGTTTCGTTCACCGCTGCCGTGACGATCGGTTGTATGGCGCGTTCATCCCCGATCTCGCCGAGGGCCCATGCTGCCAATCCCCGCGCTCTCAATCCAGGCTTTCGCAGGGCTTCGATCAATGGCTCGACCGCATCCTTATCTTTTAACAGCCCCAAAGCGTGGGCGACATCTTCCCTGAATTCAGGTTCGCCGGTTTTCAATGCTTCAATCAACGGTCCTACGGCGGGTTTCCCTATTTTAGCCAAAGAATTCTTAGCTTGAAAACGGACATTGGAGTTTCGAGCTTTTAGATCGGAGATGAGGGAATTTACATCCTGGGACCAGCAAAGTGAGGGGGCAAGGCAGAGCAACACTGAGAGTATCATTTTTTTCATCATGAGGCATATTATAACACCTAAAGTTACTTTTGCAACTTATTGATGTAAAGAGAGATATAACGGGGAGAGGTGTCCCTTTTGGGAACGTCCCCGTATTGAAAGCGGTTTCAAGGGGAGGGCCCGGGAGGGTTGAATCGATCTTGTGGCGTGGTATCCTTTCTATATATACCATATAATTAAAATGATTAATAAAGTCGTCGCGATAATAATCAGTCTGAGCCTGATCTGGGACCAGAATATTTACGCCCAAGTCGGGTTCATGCCGTCCAATCCCCCTGAGAGGTTCAGGCCCGTGCATCTGCGGTCGCTTGGCTTTAACGGCGGGATGGATGACCTGCGGCTGTGGGTCGATAAGGGCGACGCAAAGCTCGACGAGTCGCAACTGGCCTCTGACACTCAGGTCCTTCTCGATTTTTTCTACATCGGCATCACCCTGCCCAATGATTCCTTCTGGGTCAACCTCAAACCCGATTCCCCTGATAAGGTCATCGACCCGCTCCTTGCGCGGACCGATATCGGCCGCGTGATGCTGGAGACCGACGTCCAGCTCAAGAAGGATACCGCCCGTTTCACCTCGCCCGCAACTCAGGAAGGGAGGAAGTACTGGGACCGGCTTTATAAGAAGGCCGAAGAGCTCTTCGGCAGCCAGAAGGTGACCATCCCGACCCTGTCGCGTCCGTGGATCGTGCCCGGCGAGATCATCCTCGGCGAGACCACCAGCGCCGCCTACATCTACAAGGCTCAGCTGAAGGTGATGCTCGAGGGCGATTATCTTAAGGGCTCGGCGAAGTATGATCTCAAAGACCCGCGCTTCAAGGAGCTCAATGATTATTCTTCGGGGCTGATGAGGGAGTTCGTCCTGCCCAGGTTGGAAAAGGAAGTCAACACTGCAAAGGTCTACGCTCCCCTGAGACAGGTCTATTATTCGCTGATCCTGGCGCAGTGGTTCAAGGCGAGGTTCAAATCGGAAAGTATCGACAGCAGTGACCTTACCGGCCTTGATTCCCGCCAGCGCTGGTCGCCGGACGAGTATTTCCGGACATACCGCCAGTCGTTCCAGAACGGCGAATACAACATCAGCGAGACCGCGCAGACCGGATCGGGCCAGGTGATCAGGAGTTATTGCGCCGGCGGCGAAATACTGGCTATCCCGGGAGGGATCCCGGCCTTCGGTATGGACGGAGGGAGCGGGCAGGAGATCGTGGCTATTCCAATGCAAAAGGATTTCGCTCCAAACAATGCTGATATTGTAAAACTTGAAGTCGGCGGCGGGCAGGTGAAGGTGGAACAGGTGGTCAAAAAGCGTAACCAGCGGTCCTCACAGCAACGCAAAGCCGAGCGGGCGCTGCTCAAACGAGTTCTCAGCACCGGTTATTATACTCCTTCCCAGTTGTCGCAGATGACCAGGATCCCCCTTAAGACCGTCTCGGATGATGTCTACGATGTGTCGGAACTCGCCGAAGATCCCCATCTGGTCAAATCAAGGGATCAGCGTCCGGCCGAACAGAGGAAGGCCGACCGCGAGGTGTTGAAGCGGCTGCTCGACAGCGGCCCGCACACACGTTCCGCGCTTGCCGCCCTGAGCGGGATCAGCATGGAATATGTGGCGGGCGACACAAGGAACGTGCCGGAGCTCGCGCATCATGAGAACCTGATCACCCGATTCAGGGGCGTGCTTCCCTATGAAAAGCGTATCGCGATGTACAAGAAATTGCTGAAGAAGGCGGTTTATGACGCTGAGGGTTTGCAGGAGATCACGACTTTCACCCTGGCGACGATAAAGAAGGATATCGCCAGCGATCCGGCGCTTTATAACCATGCTAATCTGATCAAGGACTACATACCGCTGACTCCCGGATCGAAAGGTGTACCTGTTATCGCCAGGGACGGAGGGACCAGGCCGGCCACCATCAATCCGGAGTTGATGGCAAGACAGGTTAACCGGAAAAAGCAACAAATAACCGCCGACCGCGCGAGGTTGCTGCGGCTGTTGAATAAGGCCCCGTATACGACCGCGGAACTGGCCAAGTTGACCGATCGATCAGTAAGTCAAGTCGGGCACGATATCGACGCGGATTCCCGTCTC
>JBLMZF010000114.1:0-2626 GCA_050258655.1 Deltaproteobacteria bacterium
GGGAACACGGGTTTTCCATCGGGAACATCGATATCGTGCTGATCGCCGAAGAACCGAAGATGGGCCCGTTCAAGAAACAGATCCGCCGTCAGCTGGCCGCCCTCCTCGGGATAGAGGAGGAGCGCGTCGGCGTCAAGGCGAAGACAAACGAGAGACTCGGTGAGATCGGGGCGAAGGAGGCCATAGCCTGCCACGCCGCCGTCATCATCTCAAAGGGGTGACATCATGGTAGGCATCATACTCTGCATAGTCCTGGCGATCGGGATCCTTTTCCTGCTGAAGCTGATCATGTTCTTCATCTTTTTCAGGCCGGAGCTCGAGGCCGCGATGACTAAGGACCCTGCGGCGCGCTCTTACATGGAGATCGTCCTGCTCTATCCCGGCTTCCACGCCATCGTGGGGCACAGGATAGCGCATTTCCTCTGGAAGGCCCGGCTCCTGCTCCTGGCACGCGTGATCAGCCAGTACGCGCGGTGGGCCACCGGCATCGAGATCCATCCCGGCGCGACGATCGGCAAGAGCTTTTTCATCGACCACGGCATGGGTGTGGTCATCGGCGAGACCGCCGTGATCGGCAACGATGTGCTGCTCTACCAGGGTGTGACCCTGGGCGGAACCGGCATCATGAAGGGCAAGCGCCACCCGACGATCGGCAATAACGTCGTCATCGGCGCCGGCGCCAAGGTCCTCGGCAACATCACCGTCGGAGACAACTCCTACATCGGTTCCAACGCCGTCATCATCAAGGATGTCCCGCCCAACTCGACCGTGGTCGGCATACCGGGCCGTGTCACCAAGCAGGACGGCAAGAAGATAGAGACGCAGCTCGACCATGTCCACGTGCTCGACCCCATCTTCCAGCAGATCGAAGATCTTCAGAAGAGGATAGAGAAGCTCGATAAGAACGGAAAAACCTGATAACCGGACCAAGGTCCCCCGCATCCAGATGCCTATCTACATCCAGAACACGTTAAGCAAGAAGAAAGAGGAGTTCGTCCCGCTCAAAGCTCCTAAGGTCAACATCTACTCCTGCGGCGTCACCGTCTACGACGAGAGCCATATCGGCCACGCCCGCAGCCTCTATATCTTCGACCTGATCAAGCGCTACCTCGTCTACAGCGGCTTCGAGGTGCATTTCATCCGCAACATCACCGATATCGAGGACAAGATCATCGCGCGTTCGGCGAAGCTGGGCATCCCGTGGAACGAGCTGGTCGACAGGATGACCAGGAGCTATTACGAGGACATGGAACGCCTCGGCATCCGGAAAGCGGATTTCGAACCAAAGGCGACCGACAATATCGGCGCGATCATCGAGGCGATAAAGACGCTGATCGAGAAAGGCTTCGCCTATCCGAGCGCAAGCGGCGTCTATTTCAACGTCAGGAAGTTCCCGCAGTACGGCAGGCTCTCCGGACAGAGCGTCGAGGACATGCAGGTCGGCGAGCGTATCGAGCCCGACGAGAGCAAGAAAGACCCGCTTGATTTCGCGCTGTGGAAGAAGGCCAAGCCGGGAGAGCCCAGCTGGAAGAGCCCGTGGGGCGAGGGCAGGCCGGGATGGCATATCGAATGCTCGGTGATGAGCATGAAGTATCTCAAGACGGAGATGCTCGACATTCACGGCGGCGGAAGAGACCTTATCTTCCCGCACCATGAGAACGAGGTCGCGCAGTCCGAGGCGCTGACCGGCAAGCCGTTCGCCAAGTACTGGGTCCACCACGGCCTCCTGACCATCGACGGCGCCAAGATGTCCAAGTCTCTCGGCAATTACGTGACCATCAAAGGTTTCCTGGATAAATACAAACATCCCGAGATCCTCAAGCTGTTCTTCCTCTCGGCGCATTACAGCCATCCGGTGGATTACAACGCGGCGAAGATCACCGAGGCCACCCAGGCGCTGGACCGTATCGTGCGCCTGGCGGAGAAGATAGACAGCGTTTGCCCGGACAAGGGCGCCGCATTACAATACAACTTCCCCGAGATAGCGAAGATCAAAGAGGAGTTCATCTCGGCGATGAACGACGATTTCAACACGCCCCGCGCCCTGGCCGCTGTCTTTGACCTGGTCAACGAGGCGAACAAGCATATGAGCGACGCAAAGTTCCTTTCCGACGCCGGGGTTCTGCTGTGCGAGCTGACCGGCATGCTCGGCCTGGACATAGAGAAGCTCAAGAGCGTTACCCGCGAGACCGCGGAAGGTGACGGCGCCATCGATGAGTTGGTCAACCGGCGCATCGAGGCCAAGAAACGCAAGGATTTCGCCGAGGCTGACCGGATCCGCAAGGAGCTTGACGCCAAAGGCATCATCCTCGAGGACACCAGGGCCGGGACGACCTGGAGAAAGAAACTGTGAGAGGCGCTTTCATCACCTTCGAGGGGCCCGAGTCGTGCGGCAAGAGCACCCAGGCGAGCCTGCTTGACTCGTACCTGAGGCGTAAAGGGCGTAAGGTGGTCTTCATCCGCGAGCCCGGAGGCACCGCGGTCAGCGAGAAGATCAGGAAGATACTCCTTGATAAGAAGAATACCTCGATCTCCCCGGTCACGGAGATGATGCTCTATATGACCAGCCGCAGACAGACCGTCGAGGAAGTGATCGTCCCGGCGCTGGAGGCCGGCAAGATCGTGC
>JBLMZF010000115.1:0-6808 GCA_050258655.1 Deltaproteobacteria bacterium
AAGCCCCCAGCGTCTTGACGACGTTGGCGCAGTCGTAGATGGTCACCCAGTTGGTCAGATGGTGCACGACCGGTTTCTCCGCGCGCACCTTTTCTAATATCGAAAACGCCTCAAACTTCACCTTGCCTCCTGTTTACCTTTCCAACTTCGTAAGTTGGAAAGGTTATCGTGAGTGCCAACTTACGAAGTTGGATAACGGTTATCCGAAGAATTTATCTCCCTGGGCCCAATTCTCGCCCGAGACCTCGTCGATGACCAGATACAGCGCGTTCTTCGGCTTTCCGGCGACCTTGAGCAGCGTCTCGGAAAATTCCGCGGCGATCTTCTGCTTCTGCTCTTTCGTCAATTTGCCCACAAGCTTCAAGTTGATGTACGGCATCTCTGTATCCCCCTTTCGTTGCGGTTATTATCTCGATATCAGAAAAATCGCGGAGTGGGCGAGAAGATTGGGGAGGAACCTCACCTGTTTCTTTGCCCCAAGAAAAAAACGCGCGCGGATCTTTATCCGTCGCTTGGCGCAATAATCGGTGAAATCGGTGATGCTCAGAAAGTGCCGGTTGGGGGATTCGTACCAGGTGTACGGGAGCGAAGGCGTCACAGGTGACCTGCCGCCGAAGAAAAGCTGCAGTCTCGAGCCGACGTGCGCGAAGTTCGGGAAGCCGACGATGACCTCCCCTCCGACCCGCAGCGAGTCGGTCAGCACCTTCTCGAGATGCTCCACCTGCTGAAGGCTCTGGTTGAGGATGACCAGATCGAATGAGTTATCGCTATACTCGGAAAGCCCGCTATCTATATCGCCATGGAGGACGTTGAGACCATTGGCGACGCACTTGTAGATCTCCTTCTCGTCGATCTCTATGCCCTGCCCGCGGACCTTCTTCTCCATGGTCAAAAGCGACAGAAGCTCCCCGTCGCCGCAGCCCAGGTCGAGCACGCTGGCGTTATCGGGGACCAGCCCCAGGATCAGCTTATGGTCGATACGCACCGCTTCCATTCTCTATCCCGCCTCGTTATAAAGACGCTTGAGGAAATGCGATATCAGGTGGGTCTCTTCCTCCGTCTCAAGGAGGAACGCATCGTGGCCGTACGTCGAATCTATCTCGCAGTAGCTCGCCTCGACGCCGGAGAGCTTGCAGGCCCTGACTATCTCCTTGGACTGGTACGCCGGGTAAAGCCAGTCCGACTTGAACGCCAGGACCATGACCCGCGCCTTCACCCCGCGCAGGACCTCATGCAGCTTGCCGCCAAGAGAGGCGTCGAAATTATCCATCGCCTTGGTGATATACAGATAGGAGTTGGCATCGAAACGCTTGACGAAATTATCGCCGTGGTAATGGAGGTATCCCTCCACCTCGAAATCCGCCGCGGTGAACGTGAATGCCTGCCCCGGGTTCTTTCTCTGCCGGCCAAACTTATCGCCCATCGAGACATCGCTCATGTAGGTGATATGGCCGATCATGCGCGCCAGGGCCAGACCCTTCGCCGGCATGGGCCCGCCGTAATAATCGCCGTTCTTCCAGTGCGGGTCCGACATGATCGCCTGCCGGCCGACCTCGTTGAACGCGATCTGCTGGGGTGAATGCTTAAGAGCTGTCGCGATCGGGACCGCTCCGCGGATAGACTCAGGGTATTTGGCCAGCCAGGCCAGCGTCTGCATCCCGCCCATCGACCCGCCTGCCACGCACAGGAGCTTGTCGACCCCGAACGAATTGACGAGGGTCTTCTGGCAGCGGACCATATCCCAGAGGGTGATCAGCGGGAAATCGAGGCAATACGGCCTGCCGGTCTTCGGGTTCCCGCTCGACGGACCGGTCGATCCCCTGCACCCGCCCAGCACGTTGGAACAGATGATGAAGTATTTATCGGTGTCAAAGGCCTTGCCGGGCCCGATCATCGCGTCCCACCAACCCGGCTTTTTCGCGCCCTGCTGGAAGCCGGCGGCGTGGGCGTCTCCGGAGAGCGCGTGCAGGATCAGTATAGCGTTGGACCGTTGCGGGTTCAATTGGCCGTATGTCTCATAGGCCAGCGTCACCGGCCCCAGCCGCGTCCCGTTGTCGAGCTTGACCCCCTCGAACGTGAACAGCTTCGTCTCTGCTATCCCCAACTCGTTCTTCTTCATCTATCAGACATCCTTGAAAAGCCAGGTGGAAAGATATCTCTCGCCGGTATCCGGCAGGATCACCACGATCGTCTTGCCCTTGTTCTCGGGCCTTTTGGCCACTTCGAGGGCGGCCCAGGCGGCGGCTCCGCTGGAGATCCCGACCAAAATCCCTTCCTCCTTAGCCAGCCTCCGGGCGGTAGTGCCCGCGTCCTCATCCTTTACCTTGATGATCTCATCGATTATACCACGATTGAGCACCTGAGGCACGAACCCGGCGCCGATGCCCTGGATCTTGTGCGACCCCGGTTCCCCCCCTGAAAGAACGGGAGAGCCCGCGGGCTCGACAGCGACCGTCTTGAACCCGGGCTTACGCTTTTTGAGCACTTCGGAGATGCCGGTGATCGTACCGCCCGTGCCTACTCCCGCCACCAGGAAATCGACCTTGCCGTCGGTATCCTTCCAGATCTCTTCGGCGGTCGTCTTCCTGTGGATCTCAGGGTTGGCCGGATTGGAGAACTGCTGGAGGATGATCGAGTTCGGTGTCTCTTTGACCAGCTCCTCGGCGCGCCTAACCGCGCCCCTCATTCCCTCAGTGCCGGGAGTAAGCACTATCTCGGCGCCGAGTATCTTGAGCAGCTGCCTGCGTTCGACGCTCATCGTCTCGGGCATGGTCAAGATCAGCTTGTAGCCTTTCGCCGCGGCGACGAAAGCCAGGGCGATCCCGGTATTACCGCTGGTCGGCTCGATGATCGTCGTTCCTTTGCGCAGAACGCCCCTTTTCTCCGCGTCCTCGATCATTGCGACCCCTATCCGGTCCTTGATGCTCGACAGCGGGTTGAACGATTCGACTTTTGCGAGCACGGTCGCCTGCAACCCCTGTGTCACATGGTTAAGCCTGACCAGGGGCGTATTCCCTACCGTTTTAGTTATATCCTCGAATATCCTGCTCATATTTTCTCCTGTCAGGCCTTCCCGAGCGCCTGGTCAATATCATCTATTATATCATCCACGTGTTCTATCCCGATTGACAACCTGATGAAATCAGGAGTGACACCCGTCGCCAGCTGTTCCTCGGAGGACAATTGCTGATGAGTGGTCGTCGCCGGATGGATCGCCAGGCTCTTGGCGTCGCCGATGTTGGCCAGATGTGAAATAAGCCCGAGGGAATCGATGAACTTCTTCCCCGCCTCGAGACCGCCCTTGATGCCGAACCCGATGATAGCGCCGGCCCCTTTAGTCAAATACTTCTTCGCCCGCTCCTTCTCCGGGCTGTCTTCCAGGCCGGGATAGTTCACCCAGGATACCTTCGGGTGCTTCTTCAGGTGCCGGGCCACCGCCAGCGCGTTCTCCGCATGGCGCGGCATCCTCAGATGCAGCGTCTCCAGCCCCTGGAGCAGCAGGAACGAGTTGAACGGCGATATCGCCGGGCCCAGGTCGCGCAGCAACGCTACCCTGGCTTTGATGATGTAGGCGATATTCCCCATCGGCTTGAGAGCCTCGACGAAATCGATACCGTGATAGCTGGCATCGGGACCGGCGATCAGAGGGAATTTACCGTTCGTCCAGTCGAACCTGCCGGAATCGACGATGATCCCGCCCAGCGACGTGCCGTGGCCGCCGATGAACTTGGTCGCGGAATAAACGACGATATCGACGCCGTGGTCGATCGGCCGCAGAAGATAGGGCGCCGAGGTGTTATCCAGGACCAGCGGTATCTTGTTCTCATGCGCCACCTTCGCCAGCCCATCGAGGTCGGCCACGTCGAGCTTCGGGTTGCCGATGGCCTCGGCGTAAAGCGCTTTGGTCTTCGGCGTGACCGCCTTCCGGAAGGCCGCAAGGTCGTTGGACTTGACGAACCTCACCGTTATCCCCAGGCGCTTGAAGGTGTTGTGGAAAAGCGTATACGTCCCGCCGTAAAGATTATCGGCCGAAACGATCTCATCGCCTGCCTGCGCTATATTAAGGAGCGCCAGCATGATCGCGGACTGGCCGCTTGCCACCGCAAGGGCTCCCGCGCCTCCGTCGAGAGCCGCCACGCGCTTCTCCAGCACGTCGGTCGTCGGGTTCATCAGGCGGGTGTAGATATTGCCGAATTCCTTCAGGCCGAACAGATTGGCCGCGTGCTCACTATCCCTGAACTGGTAGGACGTGGTCTGGTAGATGGGGACCGCCCGGGCGCCGGTCGCGGGGTCAGCGGTCTGTCCGGCGTGCAGCAAAAGCGTTTCAAGTTTCTGTTTCCTGTCCATTAAAGGCTCCTTTTTGGGAAGATCAGATGGCATAACTCAATTTTTCCTGTTTGCTCCTCTGCCGTTCGACCATCATCTCCAGAGTGAAATCGGCGAGGTATTCAAGCATCTTCGCTGAAGCTTCCGCCCACACCTCCCGTGCTATGCACGCGGCGGAACGGCTGCACATGGACGGACGTTCGGCGCATTCGACCAGGCACATCTGGCCTTCAAGCGCCTCGGCTATTTCAAGCAGGTTTATCTCTTTGGGCGGACGGGAAAGGACATATCCTCCGCGGGAACCGCGCACGGAATTGACCAGCCCCGCGCTCTTGAGCGGAGGGATCAGATGCCAGAGGTATTTTTCAGAGATCTCCTGTCTCCGGGCGACGTCTTTGAGGGTTATCGGACCGTTGATGCCATAATGCGATGCGAGATCAAACATCAGCCTGACCCCGTAGCGGCCTTTTGTGGACAACTTCATTTTGTTCTCCTTCAGGTATTTACCAAATCCCCACCATTCCTACCATATTAGTAGATAATATAGCAGAAATAAGTCATTTTGTCAAGGCGAACAGGACTTGTCCCGGAAAAAGGTCTATGTTGAAATATTATTGAAGGAGGGATTATGCACGCTGAAATGCCTAAGATCAATGTCTGCGATGTAACGATGTGCGTTTATAATAAGGAAAAGCACTGTAATACTATCGCCATCACCGTGGGCGATGCACAGGGCGCAGGTTGTCCTGAATGCGACACGATGGCCTATGCGATGCAGAAGGCCGGCGTACCTTTCGTGGACGGCGAGGTCGGAGCCTGCAGGCAGACCGACTGCAAATTCAACCAGTCCTGGGAATGCAGTGCCCATCAGGGCATCAAGGTGGGCATCCACGACAACCACCCGGACTGCATGACTTACGAGCCCAAGAAATAAAAAAACGGGGTCAGAATTATTTTCCGGAAAAACAATTCTGACCCCGTTTTTTCTTTACGCTCAGCCCTTATTTATTGCACGTGCAGTTTCCGGTCTGCCCGCAATTGCAGTCCTTGCACGCGCAGTCTTTCCCGCACGCGCATTTCCCGCTCTTGGCGCAGCCGCATTCGCAGGCGCATTTTCCCTTGGTGGCGCAGCAAGCTGTCCCTGCCGTGGCGCAGCCGGCTCCCAGGAAAAGGAGCGCCGGCAGCATCAGAGTCAAAAGATATTTCTTCATCGTTCTCTCCATTTAATTATTGTTATTAAATATCGTTCGCGAAAACCGTTCAGGATAAAGCGCGGGGCGGATGGAAAATATCTTCCTGCCACAGGCAACGGTACACGGGTTCGCCGGCCTGGAGCACCGAGAACGCGCAAAACGACCCTGCGGGGAGCATGTTCCCGCTTGTCATCGCCTGTATCCTGACGCCGCTGCATCCGCAGGGATTGGGACTCGCGGCTGTGTCGCAGCATTTGCAGTGCGCGCCGCATTGAGCCGAGCAGGCGCACGGCCTGTGTCCCGCCCCGCCGGACGGCTCGGGCATCGCCAGCACAGCCGAAGAGACGAACAGGAACCAAAGCGCTAAAAGGATTTTGATCATCTTCATATCTTCCTGAAACGTTCCAGCAACCCGACGATCTCGTCTATCTTCTTCTGTTTTTCCCTGTCGGAGCCGCTCTTGAGCGCGCTTACGACGCAGCCGTCTACATGCTTCTTGAATATCTCGTTCTCTACCCGGCAGAGCGCCCCGATCACGGAGTGGATCTGGTCCATGATATCGACGCAGTACCTGCCTTCCTCGATCATCTTCTGGATGCCGCGGACCTGTCCTTCGATCTTCTTCAGGTACGCCAGCTGTTCGGCATGTCCGGTCATGGCAATCCTCCTGTACGAGAAGGATACCATACCCCCCTACCCTATGTCAACCTATTTTTTGCCGATCGAGAAGGCTTTGCCGGCGGGCTTTCCGATGCTGAAGTAATAGCGGGATGCGGGATCGAAGGCGAGAGGCTCTATCTTTGAAACATCCGGTCCGCTCGGGGTCAGGACCGATTCCTCGGCCTTGATGTCCTTGACCTCCCCGATGAACTGGGTGTGCAGGCCGAGCTTGACGGTCTTGAAGAGCGCGCACTCGACGATGAAGGGGAATTCGCCCACATAGGGCGCGTCGACGATGTCGCTTTTGACGGGGGTAAGGCCGGTTTTGGCGAACTTGTCCTCGTTCCTGCCCGAGGCCATGCCGAAATAATCAGCCTCCTTCATGTATGTCTCAGAAGGAATGCCGATGGTGAAGGCTTTGCGTTCCATGATATTGCCGAAGGTATAGGTCGCCTCGCGCAGGGAGACGTAGACACACGGGGGCTCGGAGCAGCAGATCCCGCCCCAGGCCGCGGTCATCACGTTGGGCTTGCCGTCCTTGCCGTATGTGCCTACGACCAGGACCGGTGTCGGGAAGATAAGTGTATGAGCGCCTAATGATTTCTTCATATCTCTATTATATCGCTAGT
>JBLMZF010000116.1:0-24743 GCA_050258655.1 Deltaproteobacteria bacterium
AAAGAGTCGTAAGGTAGCTTTTGACTCTGAACCTCAAGGGGCAGATATTTTCATAAATGGTAACCGTATGGGGAAAACACCTTGTCCCTTGATGCTTTCTAATCTGCACCCTGTAACAGTAACATTCAAAAAGGCTGGTTTTGAAGATAAGACGTATATTATAGAATCTAAAGTTGGGGGAGGTTGGGTAATCTTAGATGTCTTGGGTGGGATTATTCCGGTTGTCATAGATGCTGTTACTGAAAACTGGTATAATTTGGAAACCAGCGAAGTAAAGATCCTGCTTGATCAAAACCAGATGGGAGTTATTCCTGCTTCTCCTGTTGTAATGGTTCCTCCTCAGGTAACGCCAGCGACACCAGGTACTCCGCCCACAATTGCTGTTAAACCTATGAGTGAAGAGCAGAAAAAATAGATCCAATATAAATGGAAACCGCGTAGGTGGAATGACCACCTACGCGGTTTTTTTTAACCCGTCTCACGCTCCGTTTAAACCCTTACAGCGCCTGCCCAGGAACCCCAGACAGCGACGCCGATAGAGACCAGGTAAAGCACGAAGGTCCAAAGGGAAGCGATGCCTATATCGTGGGCGACTTCCTTTGACTTCTCCGTGACCTGTTCTTTGACCTCGCCGATCTTCTCCTTCATGTCTTGTACCCGCGTGACAAGCCTGTCAGCGGTCATCTCCGCCTGTTCGTGGCTGATATGCGTCTTCTGCTGTATGGTGGTGGCGACCGATTCCTTATTCATTGGGCCAGGTCCCATCGCCTGAGACATGATCTGCCTGAACAGGGTGTCGGTATCGGACGCTGAGCTCTGCGCTTTGCCGGCCATGGCCTTGGCATACTCGGGATGCTTGATCATATCCTCGAACTCATTGCGCAGCTGCGGCCAGCTCTGTCTTAGTTTCTGTCCGGACATTCCCATTCCGGTGGCCCCTGCCGCGCCGCCGATCCCGCCCAGCGAAGCTCCCATCGATTTGAGCCCGCTCATCACCGCGCCCAGAGACCCGCCGATCAGTGTCCCGATAGAGGTGCTGGCGATGTATACGCCGATCAGTCCCGCCAGAGCCCAGGTCAGGATGCCGGTAAGGACGGCATCATATGTATTGATGGGCCCGGAAAGATGGCTGGCGAACCAGGTGCCCGCGAAGATGGATATAAGGCTGGTGACCCCCCAGTAGATGCTCGCTCCCACGCCCAATTGCTGCGCGGAGGGGCCGCGCATGCGTGCCCTTAACGGCATCAGCCCGAGCGCAAGGCCCAGGAGCGAGAAACCGATCTGCGCCACGAGGATGATCAAACAGCCGGCTATCATCGCGCCCCATGGGGAAAGGCCGATCAGATAATTGTTTGTCATGGCATTCTCCTTTCTTACAACAACCATCTTAGTGGAATTCCCGCTGATGGTTAAGGGACGGATATCCGCTTTTTTCTTGTTTGATTCTCAGCGTCGAGAGGATGGAAAAAAGTCAGTTTTTGGCGAAAGCGGGTCAGCGGCCAGGCTGGGGCAGGGCTTTATAATGAATAGTCGGAGGGACTATGAACGTAAAAAGCCGGGAAGAGACAAAGAGGGATATCGTCGACCAGATGTTCTGGGACCCCGTTGTGGACGCTTCCAGGGTGGAAGTGGAGATGACCGACAGCAAGATCGTACTGAAAGGGATGGTCCCTTCCTATTACGCAAAGGAATCAGCCTGGAAGGACGCCTGGCTGGTTTCCAACGGCTATGATATCGTCAATAACCTCACCATAGAGTACCCCGAAGCGATCCGGTTGCTCAGCGACGAGCAGCTCGAGGAGTTCGTCAAGAGCGCGCTGTTCTTCAGCCCTGCGTTCGATTCCACCAAACTGGATGTCAGTGTCAAAGACAGGACGGTGCGTATCACCGGCACTGTCGACAGCTATTGGCAGAAAGACAGGCTCAACGCGGTAGTTTCTGAGATCAAAGGCATACACGACATCGACAATCGGGTCGAGGTGGTGGTCCCAGAGAAGGTGCCGGACGAGAAGATCGTGGCCGACATCTTTTACGCCTTCCTCAGGAGCGTGGGGCTCGACACCAACCATGTCCGGGTCAGGGGGGTGGAAGGGAAGGTCACTCTGGAAGGGCGCGTGCCCGACAAGGTCACATACGACGCTGTGGTCAAGATCGTCGTGTTCACGCGCGGCGTCACCGGATTCGATAACAAACTGGAGATAAGGTAATGAAAAGACAACTTCTGTTCCTGCTCCTTTGCCTTGGATTGACAAGCGGATGCGCTACCACCAGTTACCAGCGGGCTTCGGCGACTTCGGTCCGGATGGACGAGACGGTGAAAAGCCTTACTCAGGCCTCGCGGGACCTCGATACGGCAGTATCATCTCTGAACGGGCTTCAAGGGAGGACCGGGAGCGATCTGAGACAGCAGTATCAGCTCTTTACCAAGAGGGTGAACCTGCTGGTGAGCAGGGAAAAGCAGCTTATCGCGCGACAGAACCAGCTTGACGCGGTCAGCCGCGAGTATTTCTCCTCCTGGCAGGACGAGCTGAAGAAGTTCAAGAGCTCCGACCTGAAGAAGAAGAGCAGGCAGCGCAGACTGATGACGATAGACGTCTATGACCGGATGTTCGACGCCCTGCAGGTACAGCAGGAATCGTATCAGCTTATGCTCAACGATTTTGCCGATATCCGCAGGTATCTCGGGTATGACCTGACGCCCGACGCCGTCAATTCCATCTCGGAGAACATCAGGAAAGCCAATGATGATTCCAAGAGCGTCCAGCAGAAGATAACCCAGGCCATCAACGAGCTGCAGCGGACGCCCGCTCCGACCGCCTCGGAGGCCGCTTCCGCGCCGCCTCCGGTCAACCCGCCTGCCGCTCCCCAGCCGCCTCAACCCTCCGGCCAGAAATAAGTCGAGAAGTTCGACAATAACATCCTTTTCACGGACAACTCGAATGATACGGTGGCTTTCATCTATCAGACCGGTCGTCTGATGGTGGATGGTCAAGAAACCTGCCGCCAATTAACCCTTAAATATCCTTCCTGCCTGCTCCCTGAACAACCTGCTTCCGCCCATCGAAGGATGCCGCACTTTCACGAAAGGCCTGCCCAAAAGCGTGAGCCCGGCGACGGCGGCATTGCCGACCGCGATCAATTCCGCGTCCGGGAATATCTCCAGGAAACGGCGGAGGATCTGGCTGCCCTGAGCTATCTCGTCTTTAGTCGGGTTGCGGTTGCTGAGCATCCCTTTGGCGGGGTTGTAGAGGTGCTGGGGGACGGTGTTCCAGATGCAGACTTCCAGGGGGTCCAAACCTGAAGCGATGACAGCTCCCCAGACGATGGTCGCGGTAGGCTCGGAAAAACCAGAAGGCTTGATCTCCGGTCTGCTCGTCCTTTCGGGGACGAGGTCCGGAAGGATAGTCCCGGCGCGGATACCGGCTTTCTGCATATATCCCAGGAGGATCCGTTCGGAGGTCATCGGAATGCCGGTAAAATGACATCCCTGGTACCCCGACGCCTCACCGATGATCAGGAAACGGGCCTTCTTTTGCCGGCTGTTCAGGAACGACTCGATCTGGCGCCTGCGGATGGCGGGACAGGAGGGGCCGATGTCGTTCTGCCGGTCGACATCACGCCAGGGATTGAACACGCCTTTCCCGGATGGCAGTTCCCGCAGCAGCTTTGTGAATTTCTCCGCGTCCATGGATTCATTATCCCATAAGCGGAGGAGAAATGTCAAAAAAAAGGAGAAGCGGGATATTCAATCTCCGGGCATGCCATAGTATTCTAGATTAGATAAGACAAAACGGGAGGCAGCAGTGCGCGCACATGCAGGAGAAAAGACCAGGACCGATTGTACATTTGTCTGTCAGGACTGTCAGATGAGATTCGCCGTGCAGGAGAAGGAGCCGGTGCCGAAATGCTACGGCTGCGGCTCGGACACCTTTGAGATGCTGACGGGCGAACTCGAGCAGCCGGGCGCTGAACACGCGGAGCTGGAAAAGAAAAACAATTGAGATATGAACTATATCCTGTGTGACGATCTTTCCGACACCAACTGGCAGAAACTGCTGGTCGAAGAGCTGGTCCGCCAGGTGCCGTCGAGGCTGATCTGCGGCAACCGGTCGCAGGAAGAGTGGACCGAGCATTTCGAGGTGAACAAGGCCAGGCTCTTCGAGAACTTCTGCCAGTCGTACCATCCGGAACGCGAGGTCAACCTCATCTTCACCGACCTGGCCTTCCAGTTCCTGCCGATGTACTACAGCTTCCTCAAGAACCAGGGATGCGTGAAGGTGCGGTTCTACGGTTTCGCCCACGGCGGGTTCTACGAGCCGTGGGATATCCAGAGGGTGCTGCCGGCGTACTCGAGCATCGAACGCCAGATGTTCTGCTACTTTACCAGGATATTCGTGCAGACCAACTACCACCGCGACCTGATCACGCTGAGCTACCCTGAACTGGCCTCGCGCGTGCACGTCGCCGGCATGCCGGTACCCCAGGTCAGGTTCGAACGTCCTAAGAAGACCTTCGAGGCGGCTTTCTTCAGCAGGAAGTCGCCCGACAAGGGGATCGACTACGTGCCTGAGGGGGTCGAGGTGCGGCGTCTGCCCAAGACGGATTATTACAACGAGCTTTCCAAGTACCGCGCCGTGCTGGTGCCGTCACGCAAGGAGACGTTCGGCTATGTGGCGGTGGAGGCGGTGCTCTGCGGGACCCTGCCGGTCGTTCCTTTCGATTTTTCCTATCCCGAGATCTTCGGGGATTCGTTCATCTATTTCAACGATTACAGCGAGATCGAGGACAAGCTCAAGTTCGTCTGCGGTCTTTCTGACGACGAGTATTTCACCGAGGTCGAGCGTCTGGCCCAGCGGCTCAGGGAGCTGCGTTTCGAGGTCCCTTTATGAACGGGGGTCTCTGGAGGACGGAGACGACGGTCTCGATCGACTCCTGCCACTGGCTTGACCTCAAGTATCCCAGTCCGTGCTCCGCGGAGCACGGCCACCGCTGGGTGGTAACGGTCAAGTGCGAGGCCGGCGAGCTCAACGTCGAGGGGATGGTGGTGGATTTCTCGCGGGTCAAGGACATCATCCGCCGCTGGGACCATACCGCGATCAACCTCATGGCCCCATTCAACATGATCAACCCCACCGCAGAGAACCTCGCGGAATACTGGTGCAGGACGATCAACGAGGCAATCCATCAGGAAGACAACCATCCCTGGTGCTACGAGGTGGATGTCGAGGAGACGCCGGGGAGCAGGGCGGTCTATCTTTCCGGCAGGCCTCAGGCCAGGTTGAAACGGCCCGCCGGGGCAGCCAGGCGAAGAGTGGAGGTATAGATATATGAGAGATACGGCGAAAGAAAGAAGGACACGCGCGCGATATAGAGAACGGATCAGGGCCCACGAGACGGTGAACGTGATGGAGAAGGGGCTTCTTTATTTCTTCTACCGCCCCAAAGTCATGCCCGCGGGAGCGCAGGCGCATCCGCACGGCCTGCAGGACGTGCAGAGGCTGTATATGATCATGCACCCCCGCCAGCCGAAAGGCAGCTTCAGGCTGATCATAGTCGGACACAAGAAGATGCCGCTTCCGTCAGTGCGCGGCCACAAGCGTTTCTGGGGGTTCATCGATGACGTCTCGCCTAATGCGGTCCGGATACAGCAGGACACGGGAGGCAACGTGCACGCGACGAAGACGCGCGGCGTTGAGCGGCAGCCGGTGGCACGGCCGGCCGGAGAAGGGGAGTATGAGCTCCTGCGCCACGGCGACCATACGCACCTTGTGTTCAAGCTTGACCTGCCCGTCAAGCGCGGTCCGGTCCAGGAAGTCCTGCGCATCGAGGACCAGGCCAGCTACATCATCTCGGTCAAGAATCCCGACCAGCCTTCGCCGCGGGGCATGAGATTCGGCTCCCGGCGCAAGCCGCAGTACCCGTCACAGCTCAAGGCGAAGTTCCGGACGCTCAAGTTCATCGACGCCGATCCGGTCCAGCTCCTCGATTATCCCGGCACCCAGTTCGTGCTGATCTCCGCTTCGGCCAGGCCGCAGAAGGAGCTCGGCATAAAGATAGAGACCGAGAGCGAGAAGGCGGCGGAGCAGGAGCTGTTCAAGGACCTCGGACTCGAAAAAGGCAAGCGTCCCCTGGCGCCGATACTGACCGGACAGTGGGAATAGAAAAAAGGAGTGTCATGAAAAAAGAAAAGAAAGAGAGCAGGAGCGAGATCCTCGAGCAGCTGTGCTGGGATTCGAGCGTCGACACCAAAAACATCAAGGTACAGGAGCAGGAAGGCAAGATACGCCTTACCGGCACCGTCCCCTTTTACATAAACCGCGTCAGCGCTTTCAGGGACGCGCTCAACGCCGCCCACGGCCAGCCGATCATAAACGACCTCACCGTGGATTTTCCGCGGGACGTCCCTCTACCGCCTGACGAGATGCTGGAGGCCAATATCAGGGATATCGTCAACCTGCTTTCCTGGGTAGACGGAGAGAAGATAAAGGTGCGGGTCGCGCGCCGGCTGGTATATCTGACAGGGCAGACGCAGTTCCTCTGGCAGAAGGTGCGGCTGGAAAGGACCATCGGTGACTTCAAGGGTGTCGCCGGCATCATGAACGACATCGAGGTGAAGCCGGGGATGGACCTCTCGGACAACCGGATCGCCCGCGACCTGGTCGAATCGCTGTACCGTATAAACGGCCTTGATCCTACGAACATAGGGGTCAATGTGATCAACGGCAGGGTGTTCCTGGAGGGCACGGTCAGGGATTCACTGGAGATGATGGGGGTGCTGCGCACGACGGAGCTGACGCGCGGCGTCACCGACGTGATCAACGACCTCAGGATACAGCCGTAACCGCGGCAATAGATTTTCTCTTGACAACTTTTTCGGTTTTTGCTATAAATCTCACATTGTAGATCCGCAGGGCGCGGAGTAGATTTTTTTTTGCCCGTATCTTAGCACTCCGTGGGGCGGAGTGCTAACGTATATACATCAACAAGGAGGAAGCAGTATGAAAGTCACACCACTGGGCGATCGCATCGTGATCAAGCCTCTCGAAGCAAAAGAAAAGACGAAAGGCGGCATCATCATCCCGGATACCGCCAAAGAGAAGCCGCTCGAGGGAAAGATCGTGGCGGTCGGCAAGGGAAGGATCACCGATGACGGCAAGACCGTCGCTCCCGAGGTCAAGGTCGGCGACAAGGTCCTCTATGGGAAGTATTCCGGGACCGAGATCGTCATCGATGGGGAAGAGATGCTTATTGTGAAGGAAGAGGATATACTCGCGATACTCAAGGAATCGAAGGAATAATCTTAACAGGAGGATCACAAATGGCAAAGCAACTTACGTTCGGTGAAGAGGCAAGGGCCAAGATCCTTAAAGGGGTCGAGAAGCTTGCCGATGCTGTGGTCGTGACGCTGGGGCCCAAGGGCCGCAACGTCGTGCTGGATAAGAAGTTCGGTTCTCCCACCATCACCAAGGACGGCGTCACTGTCGCCAAGGAAGTGGACCTCGAGGACCCGTATGAGAACATGGGCGCGCAGATGGTCAAGGAGGTCGCCGAGAAGACGTCCGATACGGCAGGCGACGGCACTACCACCGCTACCCTGCTTACCCGTTCCATCTATAAGGAAGGCATCAAGAACGTGACCGCCGGCGCCAATCCGATGGCCCTCAAGAGGGGCGTCGACAAGGCGGTCGAGACCGTCATCGCCGAGCTCAAGAAGATGTCCAAGCCGGTCAAGGAGAAGAAAGAGACCATCCAGATAGCCACCATCTCCGCCAACGGTGACCAGGAGATCGGCAACCTCCTCGCGGACGCGATGGATAAGGTCGGCAAGGACGGCGTCATCACGGTAGAAGAGGCGAAGTCCATGGCGACCACCCTCGAGCTGGTAGAGGGTATGCAGTTCGACCAGGGATATCTCTCGCCGTATTTCGCCACCGACGCCGAGAAGATGGAGGTCGTGCTGGACAATCCCTTCATCCTGATCCATGAAAAGAAGATCTCGGCCATCAAGGACCTTATCCCCGTGCTCGAGAAGGTCGCGCAGCAGGGCAAGCCTCTGATGATCATCTCTGAAGAGGTCGAGGGCGAGGCGCTGGCTACCCTGGTCGTCAACAAGATCAGGGGTACCCTGAGCGTCTGCGCCGTCAAGGCCCCGGGCTACGGCGACAGGAGAAAAGCGATGCTCCAGGATATCGCCATCCTTACCGGCGGAAAGCCGATCATGGAGGACCTGGGCGTCAAGCTCGAGAACGTGCAGCTGGCGGACCTGGGCCGCGCGAAAAGGGTGAAGGTGGACAAGGATAATACCACCGTCATCGAGGGCGCGGGCAAGACCGCCGACATCAAGGCGCGCATCGAGCAGATCAAGAAGGAAATAGAGAGGACCGATTCCTCGTACGATAAGGAGAAACTGCAGGAGCGCCTGGCCAAGCTTTCCGGCGGCGTCGCGGTGATCAACGTGGGTGCCGCGACCGAGACCGAGATGAAAGAGAAGAAGGCGAGGGTCGAGGACGCGCTGCACGCGACGAGGGCGGCGGTCGAGGAAGGTATCGTCCCGGGCGGCGGTGTCGCGCTTATCAGGACAATACCGGCAGTCGAGGCTCTCAAGCTGGAAGGCGACCAGAAGATCGGCGCCGACATCATCCGCAGGGCGCTCGAGGACCCGCTGCGCCAGATCGCTTCCAACGCGGGCGTCGAGGGAGTGGTCGTGGCCCAGCGCGTCAAGGAAGAGAAGGGTTCGTTCGGGTACAATGCCAGCAGCGATGAGTACACCGACCTGATCAAGGACGGCGTCATCGATCCGGTCAAGGTGGTGCGCCTGGCGATCCAGAACTCTTCGAGCATCGCCGGCCTCATGCTTACCACCGAGGCCCTGATCAGCGACCTGCCTGAGAAGGAAAAACCGATGCCGGCCATGCCGCAGCCGGGGTATTAAGCCGGTCTAAAAGGAACCAGAAAACGGGGTCAGAATTATTTTTCCGGAAAACAATTCTGACCCCGTTTTTTTCTCGCTATAATAAGACTATGAAGAAAGTCCTTGTAATCGTTGACGTGCAGTACGATTTCCTGCCCGGGGGCAAACTCCCCGTGAAGGACGGCGACCAGGTCATCCCGGTGATCAACGGCCTGCAGGGGAAGTTCGATCTCGTCGTCGCCACGCAGGACTGGCATCCGGATAATCACCTCAGTTTCGCCGCCAATCACGCGGACCGCAAGCCCGGTGATGTCATCGTGCTCAAGGGAATAGAACAGGTCCTCTGGCCCCAGCATTGTATCCAGGACAGCAGGGGAGCGATGATCTCTTCCGAACTCACAAGGGATAAGATCCGCAGGATCTTCTACAAGGGCACGGAACGCACCATCGACAGCTACAGCACCTTTTTCGACAACGCCCACGCCCGGTCCACGGGGCTGGACAATTACCTGAAGGAGAACGGCGTTACCGACGTCTATCTGGCGGGGCTGGCGACGGACTACTGCGTGCTGTATTCCGCGCACGACGCTGTGAAGCTCGGGTACAAGACGTTCGTCGTGATCGATGGCTGCCGGGGAATAGACCTCAGACCGGGCGATGTGGAGCGGGCGGTGGAAGAGATGAAGTCCGCCGGGGTCAGGATAGTCGAAAGCAAGGCTCTTTGAAAAAAGTCAGAAAAAAGCCGAAGGGGAGAGTTTACCTCGGCGAAAGCGGCGTGTAGCATGGGATATAAGGAGGTTTTCCCATGAAGAGCAAAGTCGCGATCTGTAACGACATGAGCGTCAAAAGCGGCATCTCCAAGGTCATGGGGATGATAGATTCCGTAAGGGATTTTATAGAAGGAAAACATGTCGCTATCCACCCCAACGACACCTGGGCCACTCCCGGGGATACCACAGCCGTCACACGTGCGGACGCGGTCGAGGCGGTCATACACTGCGTGAAGCAGAACGATCCGAAGAAGATCACCGTCACGGGCGGTTCCGGAGACGGCGACACCGCCGAGATATTCAAGCTCATGGGCATCGATCAGGTGATCAAGAAGGAGGGTGTCGAGTTCGTCGACCACAACAAACCCCCGTTCGTCGAGGTCGGGCTTGATTACGGCCCGCAGAAGTCGATCATGGTCAATAAGAACGTGCTGGATTACCAGTGCGTCATCTCCCTGGCCCAGCACAAGGTCCACAAGACCGCGACCGTGACATTGACGATGAAGAACATCGCCATGTCCTTCCCGGCCGCTGATTACTACGGCCATCCCCGCGAGACCGGGCTGCATCCCCAGCATTTCTTCGACGACATGCACGGGTTCATCGTGGGCATGTGCAAGCGCTTCCCGATCACCATCGGCATCATCGTGGGCCATCCCGCGATGATCGGCTCCGGGCCGATCGGGGGCAAGACCTTTGAATCGGGGTTGACCATCGGCAGCACCGACTTCGTCGCATGTGACGCCATCGGCGCGCGGATGCTCGGGTTCGACAGGGTCGAGCATGTCGAGCGGGCAATGGAGGAAGGGCTCGGTCAGTGCGACCTGAAGAACATCCAGATCGCCGGTGTCCCGCTCAAGGAAGCTGAGGCCCTGTTCGAGGAGAGATCGGGGATCACGCTCCACGGTTACGTGGGCGCCAAACGGTAGACAGAACAGTAGACGTTGTACTAAGTCTACAAAGGGGAAGAGATGCAGATAGACGATTACGCGTACGGCAGGGTGCGGATGGGCGATAAGGTCTATGAAAGCGACCTTATCGTCTATCCGGACAAGGTGGTGGAGGGCTGGTCGCGCAAGGAGGAAGAGAGGCTTTCGCCTACGGATATCCGCGATGTCCTTGACTTCCAGCCGGCGATGCTTATCATCGGCCAGGGCGATTCCGAGGTGCTCGAGTTGACCCCGGACATGAAGGTCATGCTCAGCCGTCTCGGTATCGACTGGGTCGCGCGTCCCACCGGGGAAGCGGTCCTTCTGTTCAACGAGTATCAGCCGATCCAAAAGAGGACTGTGGGGTTGTTTTATCTGGGACCTTGAGGTACAATAGTCCCATGATAGAAAGTCCGGTCCCCCTTATCCTCCTTTTTACCTGCCGCGACCAGAAAGGAATCGTCGCGGCTGTCACCGATTCCGTCTTCCGCTCCGGCGGCAACATCATCTCCGCGGAGCAGCATTCCACCGACCCTTCCAATGGCCGTTTTTTCCTTCGTATAGTGTTCTACCCCGGTGAGGGGACAGGCGTCAAGGAGTTCGCCGGAGGCTTTGCCGCTGTCGCCGACAGGTTCAAGGCAGAGTGGCACGTCTTTGACAGCAGGGAAAAGATGCGCATGGGCATCCTTGTCTCCCGGCCCGATCACTGCCTGTTCGACCTGCTCTACCTCTGGCGATCCGGCGAGCTGAATGTGGAAGTCCCGTTCGTGCTCTCTAACTGCGAGTCGCACCGGCAGATCGTGTCCCAGTTCGGCGTGCCGTTCTACTTCATCCCCGCCAACGCCGCCAACCGGATGGAAGACCATATCCTCGCCCTCGTCAAAGGGGCAAGCGATCTTCTCGTCCTGGCCCGGTACATGCTTACCCTTTCCCGGGGATTCCTCGATTCCTATGGCAAGGATATCATCAACATCCACCACGGTTTCCTCCCGTCGTTCAAGGGCGCCCGCCCGTATCACCAGGCATATGAACGCGGCGTCAAGGTCATCGGGGCAACGGCCCATTTCGTGACCGAGAAGCTCGACGAAGGCCCGATCATCTGCCAGAAGGTGGAGTCTGTCTCTCACAGGGACGACGTACCCGCGCTGACCCGGAAGGGGAAGAACCTGGAGAAGCACGCCCTTTCCAGCGCGGTCCTCGCTTACACCTCCCACCGCGTCATCCGCTTCGGCTCCAAGACCATCGTTTTCTAGAAGCCCGTCAACTATTAGCAGATTTTTGTCCTTCGGCCGCGCCCTCTTTTGCCTTAGACTGAAAGTGATAAAAGAGGGAGGAGATATGGCAGATATAAAGAAACTGGCCGAGGACCTGATCAAACTGTGCCAGCTTGACATCGACGCGGCGGTAGCTTACGAGCAGGCGATCCCCCGCATCGACCACCCCGTCGTGAAGATGCGTTTCAACGAATTCCTCAACGACCATAACCGCCACATCGGCGACCTTGTCCAGCAGATAATGGAGCTCGGCGCCTCACCGCCCGAACGTTCGCCGGATTTCAAGGGGTTTTTCATCAAGGGCTTTACCGACATGCGAAGCGTCGGCGGGACGAAAGGCGCGCTCGAGGCCATGGACACCAACGAAAAGCTCACCAACAAGATGTACCACGACGCGCTCAACTGGCCTTCACTTGTCCCCAACTCAAGGTCGCTTGTGGTCGTCAATCTTGACGACGAGAAGAAACATCTTGAGTTCATCGAGGAATCGATCGAAGCGAAGGTCTGGGAGAAACCGTACGCAGTGAAGTAGTTTTCCGACGAGAAAAACGCCGCGCGGGTGCCGGCCATACGCGCACCGGCGCGGTGTTTTCATTTGTCCGGTCCCCGGTAGAACAAAGTCAGAAAATAGGGGAACCCGCCGATTTCACAGGAAATGAGGTTGTGAGATAGTAGATGAAACCTATGGAGACGCAGAATCCCGAAATCGAGAAAATGCAGGTGCAGCAGCAGGAGTGGTCGGTGCCTCCGGTCCTTGCCGGATATGCCGCAAGTCCCGCGGAAGCGTATGCCGCCCGTGACGCAAACAATCTCCTGTCGATACAGCTTGAGATCACCCGTTCCTGCAACCTGAGGTGCAGGTACTGTCCCCGTCCGGGACCGGAAGGGCCGGCGCAGGAGGCTGACGGGGTGATGCTCAAGGACGTGATCGTGCAGGCGAAGGAAATGGGGGCGCGCTCGGTCGTGCTCTCAGGATGCGGGGAGCCGGCGCTGTACCGCCACCTCAACGACCTGGTCACGTTCATCGACGGTCTGGAGATGGTGCCGGTGGTCGCGACGAACGCTGTCCTTGTGTTCAAGGAGCTGGCCGGGTTCCTCAAGTCCCGTAACGCGTCAGTCCTGGTGAAGTTCGATTCTTTCGTCCCGGCTGTACAGGATTTCCTGGCAGGCAAGGAGGGAGCGTATTCCCTGATGCGCAACGGCCTGGAGAACCTGCTCGAGGCTGGCTTCGGCTCAGATGGGCAGCGGCATCTCTCGCTGGGAGCGACTTTCATCGCCACATCCCGCAACCAGCAGGAGGCCGAGGCTTTCTGGCGGTACTGCCGCGACAGGCGTATCTACCCGAACGTTGAGATGATGACGCGCGCCGGCAGGGGGCCTGTGGACCTGCGGCTTGCTCCCGTCGAGCAGAAGCGGCTGAAGCTTGCGCTGCTTTCGATCGACAGGAAGGAGTACGGGTACGACTGGAACCCCTATACCCCGGTGCCGGCCTCAGGATGCATGCGGTATCTCTGCGGACTGCATGTATCAGTGGACGGCAGCGTGCTGCCGTGCGCCGGCACGCCGCTCGACCAGCACCAGGACCTGCGTAAGAACGGTGAGTATCCGTTGAATGTGAAAACCAAGAGCCTTAAGGAGATCTATCTGTCGGGGCCGATGTATTACAGCCGCCATATAGACAGTTTCCTTGAGGGTAAATGCAAAGACTGCGGTTTCCTCCATCAGTGTATCGGCTGCAGGGGCTGTGCGTTCGTCGCGGGGATAGCGGCGGGCAACGGGCCGTTGCAGGCGCTGGCGGGGGAATGTCCGCTCTGCTTCAAGTAAAAGCCATGAAGATCGAACTGATCAAGGAAGACAAGGTCCGGGAGTATCTGTTCAAGGCGCTGCGCAGCCACAGGCTGCCTGAGATGTCGGCGCGGCCTGAGTGCCGCCAGCTCACTGAACTCCTCAAAGACAAGATGAAGTTCCTCGCTGAATCGATCCCGGAAGGGGTCACGGTGGCAAGTCTGGGCGCCGGTGACGGCGAAAGGGAGGGGATAATCCTCAAGGCACTGGCCGCGAAAGGGGCGGTTGAGTACTGCGCGCTGGACATAAACGGAGGGATGCTCGACCGGGCGATGGAGAGGCTCGAAGGGCCTCCCGGCCTGAAGAAAACGGCGTTCGTCGGGTATCTCGACGATCTACCGAAATTGAAGTCTTCCGTGAGCTCGCCGGTCCTGTGCTGCTGCCTCGGCAACGCCTTCTGTTCCCACGAACCGTCCTCGTTCCTCTCGCTGCTTGCCGACAGCCTGACCGAGCAGGACCTGTTCCTGATGGACTGCCACCTGGGCTCCCAGCAGGAGCAGGAGAAGAATATCTCCGGCTCCCAGCCGTTCCCCGACCTGGGGCTCACCGCGGAGAGCGTGGAGCTCAGGACCGAGCTTCTGCCGACCGTTACTGCCGTCGGGCAGGCGATGCGCGCGCGCAGATCGCTTCTGGTGCAGAAGGATTGCAAGATGAGCCTGTCGGAAGTGTCGGTGCCTCTGAAAAAGGGAGAGGAGCTGGAGATAGGGAGCGTCTACACCTACAAGTTCTCGCAGGTGGTCGCGCTCCTTAAAAAGGCCCGGTTCCAGACCGTGCGGGTCTTCCTGAGCGATAACAACGAGGACCTGGTGATCCTAGCCAGACCGCTCGGCGAAGGGTACCTGCAGTATTCTATGATGGGGCGGTAGGTCGAAAAGACCGCGCAGATTCCTCTTTGTCAGCACCTTCCGCGCGGGTCCGTCCCGGTAAATGCGTCCCGCCTTCAGCATTATCACCCTGTTTATCTCCGGGAAGATATCTTCCACGTCATGAGTGACCATGATGATGTTCTTCCCGCTCGCGGCGATCTTCCTCAGAAGCCTGATGAAGAGGGAGGCCGCCTTCATGTCCAGCCCTGACGTTGGCTCATCGAGCACAAGCGCGCGCGGATCATGGCAGAGCGCGCGGGCGATCAGCACCTTGCGCGCCTCACCCAGCGACATCTCGGTCATCTTCCGGCATTTGAGATGCCGGATGCCCAGGAATCCCATCGTCCTGTCGGCCTTGTTCCTCATCGCCGCGGTCGGCGACCGGCCGAAGAGACCGACCGATGAGAAGTACCCCGAAAGAACAGTATCGAAAGCCGTCTCTTCCACGTTCACCGCCTGCTGGGCGTCGGCGCCGACGACCCCCAGCATCCCGCGCAGTTCTTCGGTGTTCCACCTGTCCCGTCCGAAGATCCGGAACACCGGCCCTTTCTTCCCGCCGGCGTAAGGGTAGTTCTCGCGGGTGATCGTCCTGATCAGGGATGATTTGCCCGAGCCGTTGGGACCGAGGATGGCCGTGTTCTCATCGCAGTGAATGGTCAGGTCCAGCCTGTCGAGGGCTTTCTTCTCACCTCTGAAAACGGTCACGTTCCTGAATTCGAGCAGAGCGTCCATGCCGTCTATGATACCACAAAACATCCTTTCATGGTACAATAGGACAGCCAGAACAGGGAGGTAAAGATGGAATTTTCCCGTCGACAATTCATGAAGCTCCTGGGTTCCGGGTTCGCCGCGGCCGCCCTCCAGCAGATGTTCCCTTTCCTCGCCGGGGCCGAGGAACCGGCCAAAGGCCGTCCGGCCAGACGCGTCAGCGGAAAGCATGACCTGACTGTCGCCGTGGGCGATGACCCCGCGGCCATCACCCGCAGCGCCGTGGAGGCGATGGGCGGGATGGGCCGTTTCGTGCGCAAGGGGGATACTGTCGTCATCAAGCCGAACATCGGATGGGACAGGGCCCCCGAATACGCCGGCAACACCAATCCCTTCGTCGTGGCCAGCCTCGCGCAGATGTGTTTCGAGGCGGGCGCGCGCAGGGTCAACGTCTTCGATATCTCCTGCAACAGCCCGCAGAGATGCTATGAGAACAGCGGGATCAAGAAGGCCGCCGAGGAAAAAGGCGCCCGGGTCTACTTCTGCGACAAATGGAACTTCGTCAAGGCGCATTTCGGCCATCCTTCCGAGATGGAGGACTGGCCGGTGTTCCGCGACGCGGTGGAATGCGACGTCTTCATCAATGTGCCCATCCTCAAGCATCATGGCCTGACGGGGCTTACCCTCTCGATGAAGAACCTGATGGGTGTCTGCGGCGGGGTGAGGGGCCTTATGCACATCAATATCGACAAAAAGCTGGTCGATATGACGGAGTTCATCTCCCCGGACCTGACCGTCATCGATGCCTATCGTGTCCTGCTCCGTCATGGACCGACCGGTGGTTCACTGGACGATGTCGAGCTCAAGAAGACGGTGGTCTGCGGGACGGACCCGGTGCTGTGCGATTCCTACGCGGCGGTGATGATGGGCAGACAGCCTCTCGATATATCCTATATAAGGGAGGCCCATGGCCGGGGGATCGGCAGCATCGACATCGGCAAGGCCGACATAGTCAAGCTGTAACGGACCGATGAAGGATCTGAAGATAATACGCAAAGCCAGCCAGCTGTTCTTCCTCCTGCTGTTCGTCTATATCCTCTGGTCGACCACCTACCCGCTCCAGGGGCTGATCCCGCCCGCGGCGATATTCAAGCTGGACCCGCTGATCATGGCTTTGACCATCCTCGCCGGCAGGACGCTGCTGGCGGGCCTGGAACTTGCGCTCCTGATGGCGGCGCTCTCGCTGGCGTTCGGAAGGTTCTTCTGCGGCTGGGTGTGCCCGCTCGGCACGATGGTCGACTTCGCCGGTCCTTTGAGCCGCGGGAGAGGGAGGGTTTTTTTCCGCATGTCGCGGGTGAAATACTTCCTCCTCCTGGCAGCGGCCGTCGCCGGACTGCTCAAGGTCCAGGTTGCCTGGCCGTTCGATCCATTGGTGATCGCCGGACGTTTCGTCTCGCTGAACCTCATCCCTTCAGTCACGCTCGCCATCGACAAGGCCTTCCAGTACCTGATCAGCACCTTCCACCTTTACGGCGGGGTCTATGACCTTTACCGGGACCTGAAGTCATCCTTTCTGGGTATAGATCCCCGGTATTTCTCGCATTCTCTTTTCATCCTTGGCTTTTTTCTCGCGCTTCTGGGCTATGCCGCGTTCGTCCAGCGCGGCTGGTGCCGGCATTTCTGCCCGCTCGGGGCGTTCTACGCGCTTTTATCCCGCTTCAGCCTGATACGCAGAGAGGCCGAAAGCTGCGTCCGATGCATGCGCTGTGTCACGCAGTGCCCGATGGGCGCGATACGCGAAGACCTTTCATACGACAAAGGGGAGTGCATCCTCTGTCTTGCCTGCGTCTCCGGCTGTCCCCAGCGCAGGACCAGATTCCTTTTCGGCCGTCCCCGCCCGGAGGCAGAGCCCGCTTCGAACGGTATCACACGGCGCCAGTTCCTTTCTTTCGCGCTGGCTTCGGCCGCGGCGGGTATCGCCGTCCCGTCGCTGCCCCTGTTGAACAGGAAAAAGCCGCGCAAGGTGCTGCGCCCGCCGGGTTCGCTCGCGGAAGAGGAGTTCACCGGTAAGTGCATCCGCTGCGGCAACTGCATGAAGGTCTGCATCACCAACGGCCTCCAGCCGCTGATGCTTCAGGGAGGGTTGACGTCCATCTGGACGCCTCAGCTTTCGCTCGATCTCGGTTACTGCGAGTACCGCTGCACGCTGTGCGGCTCGGTCTGCCCCACTGGCGCTATCCCGTCACTGACCGTCGAGGAGAAACTGCAGACGCGCATCGGGCTGGCGCGCATCGACCGAGACGTGTGCATACCCTGGAAAAAGAAGAAGGAGTGCCTTGTCTGCGAGGAGCACTGCCCGGTGGCCGAGAAGGCGATCAAGCTCAAGGACTATACGGAGAACGGCAGGACCATCCGACGGCCCTACATCGACCTCAAGCTCTGCATCGGCTGCGGGATCTGCACTGCCCGATGCCCGACGAAGCCGAGAAAAGCGGTGATGGTCTATCCCGTCAAGGTCACCCACGGAAAGCCCCGGTTGCCAGCCAGCGATGTTTGATGATATAATGTCTTAAAGGGGCGTTCATGAAAAAAAGCAAGGTCTTCCTGATCCATGTCGACTGTTCCGACACCACTGACAGCGTCAAGCAGAAGGTGGCCAGGCTTATCGACACCAGCAAAGTGCTGATGTGCGTGTCCAGGGGCGACCTCACCGCGGTGAAGATGCATTTCGGCGAGGAGGGCAATACCGGCTACGTCAAACCCGAGTACGCGGGAGTGGTCTGCGAACATATCAGCCAGAGGGAAGCCCTGCCGTTCCTTTCCGACGCCAATACGCTCTACACGGGGAGGAGGGGGAACGCCCGCGACCATATCCAGCTCGCCCAGGACCACGGCTTCACCGAGAACGTCGCGCACGCCGTGCTCGACATCCCCGAGGAATCCCCGAAGAACACGGTCGACGTCCCGCTCAACCTGAAATATATCAAGAACGCCAAAATAGCATCCCCCTTCATGCGCTGCCAGGCGCTGGTGAGCATCTCTCATTTCAAAGGCCATCTCCTCTGCGGTTTCGGCGGCTCGATCAAGAACATCGGCATGGGCTGCGCCACGAGGCAGGGGAAGCTGGCGATGCACTCGGACGTCGCGCCCATAGTCGCGACCCATAAATGCAACGCCTGCCTGAGCTGCAGGGAGGTATGCCCGGTGAAAGCGGTGGGGCTCAGGGGCGGCAAGACCTATATCGACAGCAAGAAATGCATCGGCTGCGGGAGCTGTATCGGAGCCTGCCGCTCCTTCGCGATTGAGATCGACTGGGAAGCGGGAGGATCGAGGGTGCAGCCGAAGATCGCCGAGTACGCCAAGGCGGTGCTTCAGAAGAAGCAGGGCAAGCTCGCCTTTTTCAATTTCGCCACGCATATCACCAAGGAATGCGACTGCATGGCCAAGGACGATCCCTCAGTCGTCTCCGATGTCGGTATCCTCGCCTCGTCCGACCCTGTCGCGATCGACAAGGCCTCATACGACCTGGTGGTCGAGGAAGCCGGCAAGGACATCTTCGAGGAGCTCCACCCGGGACGCAACGGGCTCAAGCAGCTCGAGTATTCTTCCGAGCTCGGCCTGGGTAACCTCGAATACGAGCTGGTCGAAGTCTCCTGATCCCTTCTTCGTCCCTTACCCGTACCAAAAGTCCAAAATCCGTGGAAAGCGATTCCTTTACCGGGCCAGTGCCTGCCTGTAGAATCGAAGTATGGGCCGCAGGAAGTGCGCTGACCACGACAAGTGCCGCAGGATCGCCGCAGTACAGTTCAGCGGGGACAATTTCATCTGCTCGGGGGAGAGCAGGGATTCGACCTATGCCTGCGACAATGTGCGGCTCTGCATCCGGAGCGTCATCAGCAACCGCAGGCAGGAGATGACGATAGAGGAAGCCCAGACCATCCGCGACTGCCTCTCCAGGACCATCGAGGAACTTTCCCGCCGCAAAAAATAGCCGATCCATCCTTTCTTCATGGTATAATCGTCCGTGAAAACACGGAGGTGTACCCTGAAACGTCTTGTCACTTCCCTGCTGGTCCTGATCTTCCTTTTCCCTTCCTTTGCCTCAGCCGGACCCGGCCAGCGGCCTCTCCATCCCGCTGAATACTGGCAGAAACTCGCCAACGGATCGGTCGGATGTCTTCTGTGTCCCCGTAAGTGTGTCATGGTGAAGGGGAAGAGGGGCTTCTGCGCCGCGCGGATCAATCAAGACGGCCGGTTATATACCCTCGGTTACGGGAACCCGGTGGCGCTGCACGCCGACCCTATCGAGAAGAAACCGTTCTTCCACGTCCTTCCCGGCACCCGGGCTTTTTCCCTGGCCGTCGCCGGCTGCAACATGCGCTGTCTGTTCTGCCAGAACTGGCAGATCTCCCAGACCAGGCCCGATGAGGCGGTTTCCTATGATATCCCCCCAGAGACGATACCGAAGGAAGCGGTCTCCAACAGATGCTCCTTTGTCGTCTACACCTATACCGAACCTACAGTCTTCTTCGAGTATATGCGCGATTGCGCCAGGGAGACTAAAAAGCTGGGGCTGCGCAACGGGATGCATTCATGCGGATACATCGAACCTGAACCGCTCAAAGAGCTTCTGCAGTACATGGACGCGGTCAACGTGGACATCAAGGGTTTCAGCGAGGATTTCTACGCGCGCATGAGCTCGGGCGCCGAGCTGGCCCCCGTGCTGGAAACGCTCAAGGGCATACGCCGGCAGGGGGTATGGCTTGAGCTGACCAACCTGCTTATTCCCGGCCAGAACGACGATCCCGCCCAGATCCGGAAGATGTGCGTGTGGATAAAAGAGAACCTGGGGGATGAGGTGCCGCTTCATTTCAGCCGCTTCATGCCGGCGTTCCGGCTCCAGAACCTGCCTCCGACCCCGGTCGAGAAGCTTGAAGAAGCCTGCCGTATCGCCCGAGAGGCCGGCCTTAAGTTCGTCTACATCGGCAACGTGCCCGGCCACGCGAAAGAGAACACCTGTTGCCCGCAGTGCGGCACGATGCTCGTCCACCGTGTCGGTTACGAGGTCCTGGAGAACCGGATACTGAAGGGGCATTGTCCCGTCTGCGGCAGGACGATACCGGGGATATGGGAATGAACTCGCTTATCACGGCGGCACAGCTGTTCGCGATAGGGTTCGTGCTGGGAGCTACCGGTCCCTGCCTGTTCGCGTGCTCACCGATCCTCCTGTCGTACACCGCGGGAGCGGGGAGGAGGGCTTCTGATTCCTTCCGTGACGCGGCCGTCTTCCTCGCGGGACGTGTCGGCGCGTATGTCCTGCTGGGTGCTGCCGCGGGGATATCCGCAGGCGTCTTGACCCGTTTGACCGGAGGACTTTCCCACCAGCTTGCGGCAGCCGCCGCCGGGGTTATCACCATCCTGCTCGGCATCGCGCTGCTGCTGAATGACCGCTGCGGCGCCTGTGCCAGGCCCTTGCAGGCAGGAGGCATATTCTCCGCCGGATTTTTCATCGGTATGGCGCCGTGCGTGCCGCTCATGGCGGTCCTGTCCGAGATCGCGCTGATGTCGAAGAACATGTTTTCCGCTTCGGTCTACGCGCTTTCGTTCGGGCTCGGGACGTTCGCGGCGGGGATGCTTTCGTTCGCTTTTTTCTCGCTTTTCCTGGTCTGGGGACCGGCCCGGTTCATCAGGTCCGGCCGCGCGCTGAAAATGATGCGGATCGCCGGGGCGGTGTTCCTGCTTATGATGGGCTCCGCCCTGGTTGCCGCGGTCATGATACATTCCCGTCTCAAATGAGAAGACAGCAGCTTGCCGTTTTTATCGCCGGTTTCAGCGCCATGGCCGGTCAGGTACTGCTCAGCCGTGAGCTCCTGGTCGCCTTTTTCGGGAATGAGTTCACGCTCGGTCTTGCGCTGTCAATGTGGATGCTGGCGACGGCGGCAGGGAGCATCGCGGGCGCGCGTCTGGTCCCCGCCGTCAATGACAGGGAAAAAGCGTTCATCCTCCGTCTGATCATAGCGGATCTCCTGCTTGTCGCGGGAGTGGTCTGCGCCCGCTCGCTGCGGATGGCGCTGTCGCTGTCTCCCGGCCAGATAATCCCCCTGTTCCCCTCAATGGTCTGCAGCTTCCTGGCTGTAGGCCCCGCCTGTTTCTTTTTCGGGACCCTTTTCCCTCTGGCCTGTTCGTTCAGCGGCGATCAAAGGTGGGGTTTCCGGGTCTATTCCCTCGAGGCGCTCGGCGCGGCGTCGGGAGGCGTCTTTTTCTTCCTGATCGCCGCGCGGATGGACGCTGTCGCGCTGCTCTTCCTGCTTCTTCTCGCGGCGGCCCTGTGCGGGATCTTTTTCAGGGTGCCGGAGACAGTGGCCGCCGCGGCCGCGATCTCGATGGTCCTGGGCGTCCCGCGGATGATCGAGCTGTCGTCCCTTCAGTCGCAGTGGAAGGGGTTCAGGCTCATTGCTTCGGTCAACTCGATCTACGGGAACGTGGCGGTCACGGCGAGAGGGAGGGAGACCACATTCTTCGGCAACGGGATGAGATTGTTCACCATCCCTGACGAACAGACCGAGGAGGAGTCCGTCCAGTTCTGCCTTCTCGAGCATCCCGGCCCGCGTTCCGTTCTTCTGATAGGAGGCAGCGCAGGCGCGGTCAGACAGGCGGCAGGTAACGGCGCCAGGGTCAGCTACGTGGAGATCGACCCGCTGGTCATCAGCCTCCAGAAGCGTATGCCGTCACGCATGCTGCCGGGTCTTTCCGGTCCCGGGGTAAGCGTCAATCTTGCCGACGGCAGGAGATTCGTAAAGTCCGCCCGCGGCGTTTACGACTGCGTCATCGTCAATTCCTCCGATCCTCTTTCCCTGCAGCTCAACCGGTATTTTACTGTCGAGTTCTTCAGGGAAGTGTCGGCGGTCCTGTCCGGACCGGGGATCCTCTGCGTCAGCGTGTCTTCATCCGAACAGTACCTTGGCAGGGAGGCCAGGGATTATCTGGGTTCGGTCTACGCGACCCTGAGCAGGGTATTCCCCGACGTGAAAGTCATCCCCGGTGAGACCGCGTATCTTCTTGCCTGCAACCAGAGGGGTGTTCTGACGTACGACTACCGCCTGCTGGAACGCAGGGCGGGCGAGCGGGGTTTGAGACTGAAGTTCGTCGCCAGCCACTATCTTTCGTCCCGCCTTGATCCGTTCTCTTTGAAAGAGTATGAAAAAGCCGTGACGCGATCCGCAGCGAATGCGGCGGTGAATTCCGACCTGCGTCCTTCAGGCTGTCTTTACGCGCTGGGCGCCTGGACGAGCCGTTTCGGAGAGCGCTTTGTCCTGCCCCTGATAAGGATCGCGGAGAAGGGCCGGTATGCTTTTTTCACAGTTCTCTGCGTCCTGGCCGCCTTGTCGGCCCTGCTCAACCGGCGCAGTCCCGCGATTTTCTGCGCCGCCGCCGGCGGTTTCTCGATGATCGGTATCCAGACGCTTATCCTTCTCGGCTTCCAGTCCCTTTACGGGTACGTGTTCCATGCCTTCGCAGCGATCATGGCTTTTTTCATGCTCGGTATGGCTCTGGGCGGGTCGTCTGACCGGGGAGGGGAAGCGAAGGCATCGGTAATCCGTCTTCTCGCAGCGACCGCGTTCCTTTCCCTGCTGCCGCCTCTCGTTGTGACGCTCCTGTCCAAGGCCGGGCAGGACCTCTCATGGCGTATCGGTCCGGTTGTCCTTACCCTGGCGCTGCCGTCCGCCGCCGGCGCGGTCTGCGGCGCGCAGTTCCCCGCGCTGACCAGGCTTTTCGCTCCAAGCGCCGGCGGGCGCGCGCCCGGCCTCATCTATGGCGGGGATCTGGCAGGTTCGTCCTGCGGGGCCCTTTTGGCCTGCGCCCTGTTCGTCCCCGTCCTCGGCATGTCCCTCACGGCCGTGTTCTGTTCGTTCCTCTCGCTCTGCGCCCTCCTTATCCTCCTCAAAAAAGACTGAAACCGTAAAAAGATCAGTAAAAAGCGGAAGGCGGTGTTTGTAAGCCTTGCCCGACGGAAATACAATAAAATAAACATATCCGGAGGGCAGGGTAATGAAGAAACATGTTTTGATCTCGGGTTTACTGATCTTATCAACCGCGTTTCCCGTGCTGGCTCAGCAGCAGCCGTCTCCCGGCGACAGGGATATCGAGAAGTCCGTGGCGGCGATGATCGTCAACGATCCGATGCTGCGGCGTTCCCGAAGGGACATTAAGATCAAGGCTGAGAACGGGGTGGTCTGGCTCGACGGTACCGCCGAGTCGTTGTTCGACAAGATGCAGGCGGGGCTTTATGCCGAGCAGACGCGGGGGGTCAAAGATGTGCATAACTGCCTGAGGGTCAAGTCGCGCTGGCCGTGGGAGGATGACGCCTGCGGCAGGTACTGCGGCGATGTGTTCGAGGATGATCGTTATTAAGCGCATATAAGGAGGTCCATGATGAGTATTGTCGGACAGGGAGAACTCGACAAGACCGTCCAGAAGGCAGTGGAATGGCTCAAGGACGTCGAGGACGAGCTCCATCTTGACAGGGACGATTCGTTCGAGGCGGTAAGGGCAGTGTTTCACTCGCTGCGCGACCGGCTTCCGGTAACCGAAGCGGTCGAGCTGGGGGCGCAGCTGCCGGTCCTCCTGCGCGGGGTATACTACGACGGGTGGCGTCCCGTCGACAAGCCCGACAAGGTGGACAGGAACCAGTTCCTGGGCAGGGTCGACTGCGAGTTGAACAGGCAGGAGCCCGACATGCAGAGACAGGACCCGGTCCGTATCACGAAAGGCGTTTTCAGGATGCTCGAAAAGCGTATCACGGGAGGAGAGCTCAAGGACGTCAAGGATAACATGCCGAAGGACATGCTCACGCTGTGGTCGGAGCCGACAAGATAAAGGCAAGGGAAGGTATCGTCAGCGGCCTCTGCGCCGGAGGCATATTCCTCCTTGCGCAGATGGCCATCAGCCTTTTCCGCGGCCAGCCGTTGAGCGCGCCGCTCCACCTGATCGCCTCGGTGCCGCTCGGCCTGCAGGCGGTCTCGGGGAGATTTTCTTTCCCGGCGGTCCTGCTGACCGCGGTTATCGTCCAGGCGGCGCTTTCGGCGTTGTGGGGGCTTGTTTTCGCCGCGCTGGTCTCCCTGACGGAAGCGGACGGGGAGGGGAGAGCGAGGTTCGCCCTTAACGGGATGCTGTTCGGTCTTTTTGTCTGGCTGGTGGATATGCGGCTGATCGCTCCCGCCCTGTTCCCCCAGCTGCGGCTGATGGACGGCTTCTGGGGAGGTTTTCTCGCGTACACTTTTTTCTTCGGTCTTCCGCTGGGGCTATTGTACTCGCTGATCGCCGGTGCAAGGCAGAAACCGGCGTACAAGGAGGTCCACTATGGCGCGTATAGCGGTTCTTATAGATCAGGGGTTTGAGGATTCGGAGTATGCCGAACCGGCAAAGGCCTTTGCCGCCGC
>JBLMZF010000117.1:0-20745 GCA_050258655.1 Deltaproteobacteria bacterium
CCGCGACCAGGGCCGGCGCGCCGACCCGCACTCGAAACAACGCCAGGCAGAGAGCAGTTCCAGGAGGAGCAGGATCGGCAGCTCCAAGAGGACCGTCGACCAGCGGCCCGAGCCACGCGCCGACTTGCTCCGGTGCCGTGTGACCCAGCCGCACGTCGGGCAGTGGATCCCTTCGCCGATGCCAGAAGCGACGAAGGGGCCGAGACGAGCTTGAGCGCGTCGTCGCTGGAAAGGATCTTTGAGCCGTCGAATTCGAACCCCTTAAGAGGACGGGGACAGGAGCCCGAACAGACGATGACGCAAGATGCTTCGATCGTCCTTTCGCCGGCCTTGATCGTCCTGTCAGTCAGGAGCCTGGCTTCCTCGCGGATCAGGTCGATCCCGCTCAGACGCGATTCCATGCCCCTGCGCAGCAAGGACATGACCTTCTCCTTGCGCTGTTGGACGACGGGCATATCGAAGGAAACGGGACCGGTGGTGATGCCGAAATTAAGCGCTTTTTTAGTTCTGTCGAGGGTCTTTGCGGACTGGACGAGGGTTTTGGTGGGAATGCAGCCTGCGTTGAGGCAGGTGCCGCCGATAAGGTTCTTTTCGATCAGGCAAACCTTACGGCCGAGGAGAAACGCTTCGCGGGCGGCGGTGAAACCCGCCCATCCCGCTCCGATGACAGCGACATCGTACATAGATGTTGTGTCCAGGGTGTTAAAGGATCAGGAGTGTAAAAGCGCGCACATTTTCTTCACTGAATCCGCGGACGCGCAAAACGCCTTTTTTTCTCCCTCATCAAGAGGAAGTTCGATGATCTTTTCAATACCCGCTTTGCCGATCACGCACGGGGTGCCGAGACAGACGTCGTTGACGCCGTACTGTCCCTTGAGATAAACGCTGGCGGCCAATTGGGCTTTCTCGTCCTTAACGACCGCCCGGACGATCTGCCATATGGCGGCCGAAGGGGCGAAATAGGCGCTTCCGCTGCCTAAAAGAGAAACGATCTCCTTGCCCCTCTCTACCGTGCGCTTGCAGAGAGAATCTATACGTGACTGGTCCCTGACTGTTTCGGTAAGGGGCTTGCCGTTGACCATGGTGAACCTCGGCAGAGGCAGCATGCCCTCGCCGTGGCTTCCGATGACGCAGCCTTTGACCGAAGTGGACGGAATATTGAGCTCATCGGCGATACAGGCGGAGAACCGGGCCGCGTCCAGGGTGACTCCCATCCCGAAGACCTTCCCGGTTGAACCGAGCTCGCGGCAGGCAAGCCACGTCATCACATCGAGCGGATTGGTGACTATGATCACGACAGCCTGCTCCGCGCCGGATCTGATCGAGGCACAGATGCCCTTGAGTATCTCTGAGTTCCTGGCAAGCAGGTCCTCGCGCGTCATGCCCGGTTTGCGGGCCAGGCCGGCAGTGACCACCACGACACCCGACCCTTTCACATCAGCGATATCCTGGCTTCCGGATATCTCGTAGGGAACGCCGGTAAGCGGGGCGGCGTCCATCATGTCGAACGCCTTGCCTTTGGCCATCCCGGGAGCTATATCGATCAGAGCGACCTCTCCCAGGTTATCCTGGGCGATCCGCATAGCCGTGAGGCCGCCTACGTTGCCTGCTCCAATGACAGATATTTTCATTCTTATCGCACTGTGTAGGTTAACAGAGCTAGTGCCGGTATAAACCTACGCAGTGGCCTTGGATTTTCCGGTAATACCGCCGGATTGAAGTTTCTTGATTATCGCGTCGGCCATTTGGCTGGTCTTGGCCGCGGAAGGATCGTTGCGGTCTGCCTTAAGGTCATACGTGACGGCCTTCCCTTCGGCGAGGACCTCGGAGAGCGCCTGCTCGAGACGGCGGGAAGCCGCTTCTTCACCGATATGCTTGAGCATCAGGACGCCGGAAAGGATCATCGCGGTCGGGTTGACCTTGTCCATACCCGCGTATTTGGGAGCTGAACCATGCACCGCTTCGAACACGGCGGCGTCCTCCCCGATATTCGCTCCGGGGGCGATACCGAGACCGCCGATGAGGCCGGCGCACAGGTCGGAGATGATATCGCCGTACAGATGGGGCAGCACCAGCACATCGTAATCGTGCGGCTTCTGCACCAGCTGCATGCACATATTGTCGACGATCCTGTCCTCGAACTGCACCCTGCCTTCATATTCGGCGGCGACCTCGCGGGCGGTCTTCAGGAACAGTCCGTCGGTGAATTTCATGATGTTCGCCTTGTGCACCGCGGTCACCTTCTTCCTGCCGTTCTGCAGGGCATACTCGAAAGCGTACTTGACGATGCGGCGCGTGCCGAAGATGGAGATCGGCTTGATCGAAATCCCTGAATCCGGCCTGATCTGTCTTTTCGACAGGCCGGAGATGGAATCGATGATCATTTTCGTCTGAGGGGTGCCCTGCTCGAACTCGATACCAGAGTAGAGGTCTTCACTATTCTCCCTTACGATGACCAGGTCGATGTCCTTGTAAGGGCTTTTGACACCCTTGTAGGAGCGGGCCGGCCTCAGGCAGGCGTAAAGGTCGAGGGCGTGGCGGATGGCCACGTTGACCGAACGGAAACCCTTGCCGACGGGCGTGGTAAGCGGCCCTTTCAGGCAGATCTTGTTCTTCTTGATCGAATCGACCACGGATTGCGGGAGGACTTCTCCGGACTTATCGAGAGCGGCCTGGCCGGCGATCTGGGTCTCCCAGTCGATCTTGACTCCGGTGGCCTCGATGCAGCGCACGGCGGCGGTAGAAACATCCGGCCCGATCCCGTCGCCGGGGATAAGCGTTATTTTATATGCCATTTCAGTTGGACTGGGGACGGTGCCACCGAGGGACATCCCTTTAGGGGTGTCCTGAGGGGGCATGTCCCCAGGATTCGCTATTGATTGTGTTGTCTATACTTTCAGCTCGCCGCGTTTCCTGATGTAATTGACGATCCCGCCTTCCTTGAGGAACTCCTGCATGAACGGCGGGAACGGGGTGATCGACAGCTCGCGCTTCCTGGTCAGGTTTCGTACGACCCCTTTATCGAGGTCTATCTCGAGCTGGTCGTTCTCGTCGATCTGGGTCGTGTCGGTCTCGACCAGCGGCAGGCCGATGTTGAACGAGTTGCGGAAGAAGATGCGGGCGAACGACTGCGCCAGGACACAGGTGATACCCGCGCCCTTTATGACCAGAGGAGCCTGCTCACGCGAGGAGCCCATCCCGAAGTTCTTTCCCGCCACTATCATGGATGCCCCCGGGACGATCTTCTTCGGGAACTCGGGGTCGATGTCCTCCATGATGTGCTTGGAGAGCTCCTTGATATCCGTGATGGCGAACTTATACCGCCCTGAGATGATGAAATCGGTGTTGATGTCGTTGCCGAGCTTGATCGCCTTGCCTTTTAATTCCATATGTCCTTTAGAGTTGTCTGAACTCGTCCGGGTTCTTCACCTTCGCCATAGCGGCATCGAGGGTGATCAGACCCTTCTGGTAGAGCTCTTTGAGGTTCTTGTCCATCGTCTTCATGCCGTACTGCGAACCGGTCTGCATCAGCGTCGGTATCTGTTCGATCTCCTGTTCGCGGATAAGGTTCCTGATACCGGCGGTAGCGACCATGACCTCTGTCACGAGCACGCGTCCCTGGCCGCTCGCGTGGGGACACAAAAGCTGCGAGATGACACCCTGCAGACAGTCCGCCAGCTGGAGTTTGACCTGCGCCTGCTGGTGCGGGGGGAACACGTCGATGATACGCTCGATGGTCTGGGGAGCATCGGGGGTGTGCAGGGTAGCCAGGACCAAATGGCCCGTTTCCGCCGCGGTCAGGGTCGTGGAGATGGTCTCGAGGTCGCGCATCTCGCCCACGACGATGACGTTGGGGTCCTGCCTGAGGCAGTGGCGAAGCGCGGCCGCGAATGAATGGGTGTCGGAGTATACCTCGCGCTGCTTTATGATCGATTTCTTGTTCGAGTGCACGAACTCGATCGGGTCCTCGATGGTGATCATCAGCGACTCGCGCTCCGCGTTGATCAGGTCGATCATGGCGGCCAGGGTGGTGGTTTTGCCGACGCCGGTGGGGCCGGTGACCAGGACGAGGCCGTTGGGCTTGCGCGCCAGGTCGATCGCGACGGGCGGCAGGCCGAGCTGTTCGATGCTGGGTATGGTCAGGGGAACGCGGCGCAGGGCGGCTTCGACACATCCCTTCTGCATGTGCACGTTGACCCTGAACCTGTCGAGCTCAGGCAGCGCCAGCGAGAAATCGAGCTCGAGGTCCTTCTCGAACATCTCTTTCTGCGAGTCGGTGAGCACGCCGTAGATCATCTTCTTGAGCGTCTCTTTTGTCAGGCCGGGCAGGTCCATGCGGGTAAGACGGCCGTCGATCCTGAGGAGCGGCGGTTCTTTCTCGGAAAGGTGAAGGTCCGATGCTTTCTTGCGGATGCAGGTGATCAGAAGATCGTGTATTTCCATGGTTCCTCCTCTTTACGGTGCCAGCGTGAGGATGCCTGCCAGTGATGATCCCGTAGGGTTATTGTTACAGGTATTTCTCGGGTCCCGTGATATGCCCTTCGATCGCAGAAGCGGCGACTGTAGCCGGTGAAGCAAGGTAGATGAAAGCCTTCGGATTGCCCATCCTGCCCTTGAAGTTGCGGTTCGCCGTTGAGATGACGTTCTCCCCGTCAGACGGCACGCCGTTGTGCGTACCGACGCACGGTCCGCAGCCGGGGACGACGACGACTCCCCCCGCGTTGACGAACACGTCGACCAGGCCTGCTTTGAGCGCCTGCAGGTAGACGGGTTTGGAAGCGGGCGCGACGATCAGGCGGACGCCGGGGGCCACTTTCCTCGATTTTAGCACAGAAGCCGCGATTTTCAAGTCGTTAAACCTTCCGTTGGTGCAGGTGCCGAGGAACGCTTCCTGTATCCTGGTTTCGCTCAGATCGGCGGCCTCCTTGACGGTATCGACGCTGTGCGGGATGCTGACCTGCGGCCGGATGGACGAGACATCGAATTCCAGGACCTTCTCGTACACAGCGTCACTGTCCGGGACGACAGGCGTTATCTTCCTTGCGCCCGTGTCGCGCCCCTTGAACCATTCGAGGGTCTTCGTATCCTGCGGCATGAGCCCGGCCTTGGCGCCCATCTCGACCACCATATTGCACATGGTCAGCCTGCCGTCCATGTCCATCGCGTCGATGACGGGACCACTGAACTCAACGGCCTTGTAGGTCGCACCTCCCGCACCGATACTGCCGATGACATGCAGGATAACGTCCTTGGGATAGACCCCTTTGGGGAGCTTCCCTTTGATGACGATCTTGAAGGTCTCCGGCACCTTGAACCAGTTCTTCCCGGTCGCAAGCGCGACGGCGAGGTCGGTAGAGCCGACGCCGGTGGAGAAGACGCCGAGGGCACCGTAGGTGCAGGTGTGCGAATCCGCGCCGAGGACCAGGTCGCCGGGCAGGACCTTCCCCGATTCGGGGATGACCTGGTGGCAGACACCGCAGCCGACATCGAACAGCGGCGTCGAGAACTGGGCGGCGAAGTCCCTCATCTTCTTATGCACCCGGGAGACGCCCTCGCTGGGCGACGGGGCGCTGTGGTCGATGACCATGCAGAAATCGGTCTTGAGCGCGCTCAGCCCCATCTCCTTCACCCGGTCGATGATGATCGATGATGTGCCGTCCTGGCCAAAAGTGAAGTCGATCGAACAGATCGCGAAATCCCCGGCCTTGAGAGTCCTGCCGGCATGCGCGCTGAGTATCTTTTCGGCTATTGTCTGTCCCATGTCATTATACCTTGCTTAAGAATTGTTCCAGGCGGTCCATTCCCTTTTTGATCTGTTCCATCGAAGTGGCGAAGCTGATGCGCACGGACGAGTCGGAGCCGAAGGCTATGCCGGGGATAAGAGCGACAAGATTCTCGTCGATCATCTTCTGTGCGAACTCCATCGAGCCCAGCTTCGTTTTTGAGATGTCGCAGAAGATGTAAAAAGCGCCTTTTGGCAGCACGTAGGAGATCTTCTTCATTCCGTCCAGACGCGAGGCGATGTAGTCCCTGCGCTTCTGGAACTCGGTCCGCGCGGTCGTCGCGAAAGAATCCGGCATCTCGAGCGCGGCGACGGCCGCCTTCTGGCTGATCGAGCACGGATTCGAGGTCGAGTGGTCCTGCATGTTCGAGATCGCCTGGGCTATCGGCGCGGCTGCCCCGAGGAAGCCGATCCTCCAGCCGGTCATCGAGTGGCTCTTCGAAAGCCCGTTGACCGTGACCGTAAGGCCGTAGATATCCTTGTTCAGGGACGCGATCGAGAACGGCGTGAGGCCGTCGAAGATGATCTTCTCATAGATCTCGTCGCTGATGACGTAAACGGAGTGTTTGACGCAGACATCGGCGATGGCGGACAGTTCCTCCCTGCTGTAAACGCAGCCGGTCGGATTGGACGGGCTGTTGAGGATCAGCACTTTGGTGCGCGGCGTTATCGCCTTTGCAAGCTCCTGCGCCGTGATCTTGTAATTGTTGGCCGCGCCGGTCTTCATGAACACGGGCCTGGCCTCGCACATCCGCACCATCTCGGGGTAGCTTACCCAGTAAGGTTCCGGTATCAGCACCTCGTCCCCTTTATCGGCGAGCACGAAAAGCGTATTGAAGATACTGTGCTTTGCGCCGCAGGAGACGATGATCTGCGAAGGCTCATAGGTAAGGCCGTTGTCCTTGTGGAATTTCTGGCAGATGAGCTTGCGGAGTTCGGGAGTTCCGGTGGTGGGAGTATACTTGGTGAACCCGGCGGCAATGGCGTCGCAGGCTGCCTTTTTCACCTGGTCCGGCGTATCGAAATCAGGTTCGCCGGCGGCAAACGATACGACGTCCTTGCCCTCCGATCTGAGCTTCTTCGCCTTCGCTGTGATGGCCAGCGTGGGCGACGACTTGATCTCTCTTAGCCGTTCGGATAAACGGATCTCTGAGGGCATATATATATGGTCATTGCGGGACCCTTGTGGGGTCCCGCAATGACGTCTGTTCTAAACCTGGGTGATTAAAGCGAATCCCGTTCCTTCTTGAATATCTTGCGGATCCCGCCGAGGAACTTCTTGGGCGGTTTCTGCGAAACGGGCGGTTTTTCCTTTGTCTCGGTCCCGGCCTTCTTCTCGGCGGACTCCCCTTCGGGGGCGGTCCCTTCGGGGACGGTCTCAGCCTTGGCGGCCTTGCCTGCCTTCGCCTTGACCTTCTTTTCCTTCTTCTTGGTCAACTCGAAGAGAGCAAGCTCCGCGTTGTCACCGCGGCGCTTGCCGAGCTTGAGGATGCGGGTGTAACCGCCGTTGACATCCTTGAACCGGGGTGCTATCTCTGTGTAGAGGATGTTGACGAGCCCGTGCTCGCCGAGCACCGCGAACGACCGGCGCCTGTTGGCTACCGTATCGGTCCTGGCGTCAGCGATCAGGTGTTCGACGACCGGCTGAACGACCCTGGCGCGGACCAGAGTCGTGTTGATGGATTCGTATTTCAACAGGTTCTTGGCCATGCTGACGACTGTCGCCTTGCGCCAGGCAGAGAACCTGTTCAGTTGGCCCCGTGCTTTTGTGTGTCTCATAGTTGTTAGACTTTCCTCAGTTTTTTCAGGTCGACCTGCATGCCCAGGCTCAACCCCATCCCCGCCAGCAGCTGCTTGATCTCGGAGAGGGATTTTTTGCCGAAGTTCTTGAAACCGAGCATTTCGTCCTCGCCCTTCTTGACCAGGTCGGCGATGGTCTTGATGTTTGCTTCCCTCAGGCAGTTCGAGCTGCGGACCGAGAGCTCAAGCTCGGATATGGGCAGTCTGAGCTTCTCGTACAGCGCTACTTCTTCCTGCGTCATCTCGGGCTCGGCTTCCTCTTCTTCGGGCAGCTGGCCGAAATTGACGAAGATGTCCAGATGGCGCTGCAGGATGTTGGAGGCGTAGAGCAGCGCGTCCTTGGGAGTGATAGCTCCGTTCGTCCAGATCTCGAGCACCAGCTTGTCATAGTCGGTGCGCTGTCCGACGCGCGTGTTCTCGACATAGAAGTTGACGCGCTTGACGGGCGAGAACATGGAATCGATCGGGATAGTGCCGATCGACTGGTCTTCCTTCTTGTTGAGCTCCTGCGGCACGTACCCGCGGCCCTTGGAGACTTCCATTTCCATGAGGAACTTGGAGTCCTTGGTCAGGGTGGCGATATGCAGGTCGGGATTGATGACCTCGATCGTCTCGTCAGCCTCGATGTCCTTGCCCTTGATCTCACCCTTGGCGCTCTTCTTGATGTAGATCGTCTTCGGGACCTTCGAGTGGGATTTCAGGATCAGGTTCTTGAGGTTCAGGATGATCTCCGGCATATCCTCGAGGACCCCGGGGATCGCGGAAAACTCATGCTGGACGCCCGTCACCTTGACCGACGTCACGGCCGCGCCTTCGATTGACGAAAGCAGAACCCTTCTCAGCGAATTGCCGAGCGTGATGCCGTACCCCCGCTCAAACGGCGCCGCGAAGAACTTGCCGTATGTATCGGTGTAGGAAGACTCTTCGCACTCAAGTTTCTTCGGTAACTGAAAATCTCTCCATTTAACTCCCATGTCCCCTCCGTATAATGAACGAATTACTTGGAATAGTACTCGACGATAAGAGCTTCTTCAACAGGCATCCCGATGTCCGATTTCTCGGGAAGTCTGATGACCTTCGCCTTGAGCTCGCCGGCATTGAACTCAAGCCACTTCGGGACCGTCCGGTCCTTGGTGTACTCGAGGTTCTCCTTCATCTTGCCTTTGGCCTTTTCCTTGCCGACGATAGCGACCGTCGCGCCGTTGGTGATGATGTAGGACGGTATGTTGACGCGCTCGCCGTCTACGGTCACGTGGTTATGGCGCACGATCTGGCGCGCGTTGGCGCGCGACTGACCGATCCCCATGCGGTAGACCACGTTGTCCAGCCTGCGTTCGAGCAGCTGGAGCAGGACCTTGCCGGTGACGCCTTTAGACTTGGAGGCGATCGCGAAATAACGGCGGAACTGACGTTCGAGGACGCCGTAGACCCTCTTGACCTTCTGCTTCTCCCTCAGCTGAAGCGCGTAGTTGGAAAGCTTTATACGCGTCTTTGAGGGTCCGTGCTGTCCCGGCGGAAAAGCGCGCTTGGAGACAGGACACTTATCGGTATTGCATTTGGTGCCCTTGAGGAACAGCTTCTTCTGGTCTCTCCTGCACATCCTGCAAACTGCGTCGGTATACCTTGCCATTGTTTGATTGCTCCTTATACTCTTCTTTTCTTCTTCGGCCTGCAGCCGTTATGAGGTATGGGCGTGATATCCCTGATCAAGGTGACGGTAAGTCCCGCCGCCTGGAGCGCCCTGATCGCTGACTCGCGTCCCGGTCCCGGGCCCTTCACGAGGACCTCGATCTCCTTGAGCCCCATGTCCCTGGCCTTGCGGGCCGCGTCCGTCGCCGCGGTCTGGGCCGCGAACGGAGTCGAGCGTTTGGAGCCGCTGTAGCCGACGATGCCGGGGGTCGACCAGGCGATGGTATTGCCCTGTTTGTCGGTGATCGTGATGATCGTGTTGTTGAAACTGGCGCACACGTGGGCGATGCCCTGGGTGACGCCCTTCAACATCTTTTTTTTCTTCGGCGCTGCAGCCGCTGGTTTGTTGTCAGTCATGTCTTATTTCTCCGCTTTTTTGATCGCCATGTTGGTGCGGCGCGGTCCCTTGCGGGTCCTGGCGTTGGTACGGGTCCTCTGTCCGTGCACCGGCAGCCCTTTCTTGTGGCGTGAGCCGCGGTAGGCGCCGATATCCATCAGGCGTTTGATGTTCTGTGAGATGTCCCTGCGCAGGTCGCCCTCGATCTTGTACTGCCCCTTCTGCAGGGTGTTGGTGATCTTGGCGACCTCCTCGTCGGAAAGGTCCTTAGCCCGTTTGCTGGGTTCGATCCCCGCTTCGGCGCATATCTTGGTGGCCATGAACCGGCCTACCCCGTACAGGTAGCACAGCGCGATGTCTGTACGTTTGTTCTTCGGAATGTCTACACCAAAAATCCTCGGCACGTTATCCTCCTGCTATTTAGCCCTGTCTCTGCTTATGTTTCAGATTAGTGCAGATGACGCGCACGACGCCCCTGCGCCTGATGATCTTGCACTTGTCGCATATTTTGCGGATCGATGCTTTGACTTTCATTGTATCCTCTTTCTCGTTATTTTACCCTGAAGGTTATACGACCCTTTGAAAGGTCGTACGGGGAAAGCTCGAGCTTGACCTTGTCGCCGGGCAGGATGCGGATGAAATTCATGCGCATCTTCCCAGACACATGGGCGGTCACGATGTGGCCGTTCTCCAGCTCCACCTTGAACACCGCGTTGGGGAGCGTTTCGACCACTTTGCCTTCGGTCTCTATCAGGTCTTCTTTTGCCATCCGGTTATTCCTTTGTCAGTATCTGCGCCTCGCCGTCGGTGATGGCGATAGTGTGCTCGAAATGAGCGGACAGCTTACCGTCCTTTGTCACCGCGGTCCAGCCGTCATCCATGATCAGGCATTCCCAGGTACCCATGTTGACCATGGGTTCGACCGCAAGCACCATCCCGGGTTTGAGTTCGACGCCCCTGCCGGGCCTGCCGAAATTGGGCACTTCAGGCTCCTCATGGAGGCTTGAACCGATCCCGTGGCCGACGAACTGGCGCACGACCGAGAAGCCGTTCTTCTCGACATGCTCCTGCACGGCATGGGAAATATCGCTGAGCCGGTTGCCCGGCCGGGCTTTCTTGATACCCTCTGTCAAAGAATCCCGCGTGACGCGGATCAGCTTCTGCGCATCAGCGCTGATCCTGCCGACAGGGACCGTAACCGCCATGTCGGAATAGTATTTCCTGAAGATCAGGCCGCAGTCGAGGCTGATGATGTCGCCTTCCTCGAGCCGCCGGCCGCCCGGTATCCCGTGTATGACCTCGTTGTTGACCGAGGTGCACAGTGTTCCCGGATATCCCCGGTAGCCTTTGAACGCCGGTATCGCCTGCGCGTCCCGGATAAGTCTTTCAGCCAGACCGTCGATCTCGCCGGTAGTCTTCCCCGGCGCGACGCTCTTCGCTACTTCATGCAGGACCTGCGCCAGAAGCCTTCCGGCCTGACGCATGATTTCTAACTCTTCGCTGTTCTTTATTGGGACCATCCGACCAGCTTCAGTATCCGGTTAAGGACCACCGCGGCTTCTTCATCCGCTGCAACACGCGTCAACAGTCCTTTTTCCTCGTAATATTTCAGCAGGGCGGCGACTTCCTCGCGGTACACGGTAAGCCGCTTCCTGATCGTCTCTTCCTTATCGTCGGCGCGCTGGTACAGCTCGCCGCCGCAGGCGTCGCATACCCCTTCCTTCTTCGGAGGCATGTTCTTCCTGTGGAACAGCGCGCCGCACGAGCGGCATACCAGCCTTCCGGAAAGCCTCTGCACGATGACCGACTCGCTGGTCACCAGGTCGATGACCCTGTCGATCTTCAGGCCGAGCCTGGCCATCAGGCCGTCAAGTTCCTTCGCCTGGTTCAGGTTGCGCGGATACCCGTCAAGGATGAAGCCTTTCTTGATGTCCGCTGCCTTGAGGCGCTCCCCGAGTATCTGAAGCACGAGCTCGTCCGGCACGAGCAGCCCCTTGTTCATGTAATCCTTCGCCTTCGCCCCCAGCTCCGTGCCGCGCGCGACATTGTCGCGGAGCAGGTCGCCGGTGGAGATATGCGGGACGTTGAGTTTCTTCGCCAGGACCTTTGCCTGGGTGCCTTTCCCCGCCCCGGGAGGGCCTAAGAGAACGATGTTCATGCGCGGCGCCCCTTTATACGGGTCCCTTTGATGAACCCTTCATAGTGGTGCATTACCAGGTGCGATTCGATCTGCTTGATCGTGTCAAGCATGACACCGACGATGATCAGGATACCCGTGCCGCCGAAGAACGACGCGACAAGGTACGGCACCTTGAGCGACGCCATCAGCATGTCGGGAGTGACGGCGATGAACGCGATCGCCATCGCGCCCGCGAGAGTGATCCTGTTCATGACGAAATAAAGGAAATCAGCGGTCGGCTGCCCCGGACGGATACCGGGTATAAAACCGCCGTACTTCTTCATGTTCTCGGCGATATCGACCGGGTTGAAGACGATCGCGCTGTAGAAATAGCAGAAAAAGATGATCAGCAGGAAATAGATGGCCGAATAAGCGACATTCCCGCGGATGAACATCTGGGCCCACCGCTGCATGGCCGGGTTCGGGAAGAACGACGCGATGGTAGCCGGGAACAGGATGATGGACTGCGCGAAGATGATGGCGATGACACCCGAGGTGTCGACCTTGAGCGGTATGTACGTAGACTGTCCGGCGTAGATCTTGCGGCCGACGACCCTGCGCGCGTACTGGACCGGGATCTTGCGGTATCCCTGCGTTATCAGCACGACGAAGAGCACGACAAGCACCAGCAGCGCCGCCATGATCACCAGAGTGAACGGCGCGATCTGCCTGCGCGACGGCTGGAACGGCGAGATCAGGACCCACAGCTGGTTAAGTGCTGTCGGGATGCGCGAGATGATGCCGGCGGTGATGATAAGGGAGATACCGTTGCCGATACCGCGTTCCTGGATCTGTTCGCCCAGCCACATGATGAAGATGGTACCCGTGGTAAGCGTGACGACCGTCAGCAAACGGAAGCCTATGCCCGGCTGCATGACGATGTGAAAGCCTTCCTTGACGCCCAGGCTCTCGATCCAGAGCGCGATGAAATAAGACTGGAGCAGGGAAAGACCGACAGTTCCGTAGCGGGTATACTGGTTGATCTTCTCGTAGCCGGCGCGGCCTTCCTTGGAAAGCTTCTCAAGCGCCGGGATGACCGCCGTAAGCAGCTGCATGATGATCGACGACGAGATGTACGGCATGATACCCAGGGCGAAGATGGTAAGCTTCTCCATGGCGCCGCCCGAGAACATGTTGATGATGCCGAAAAGCGCCCCTCCCTGGGTCTCACGGATCCTGTCAAAGAACGCCGAAAGCTGCGCGCCGTCTATGCCGGGCGTCGGCACGAAGCAGCCGATGCGGTATACGACGAGCAAAAGCCCTGTGATGATCAGGCGACGCTTGAGGTCGGGTATCCTGAAGCAGTTCGCAAGGGCGCTAAGCATTCTTGATGACCTCGGTCTTTCCGCCCGCCTGCTTGATCTTTTCCTCAGCAGACTTGGAGAAGGCATGGGCTGTTACCGACAGCGCCTTCTTGACATCGCCATCTCCGAGTATCTTGACCGGTCTGTTCTTGCTCTTTATAAGTCCCTTTTCAAGAAGGACCTGGGGATTAACTGTATCGACCCGGATCCCATTAAGGTTCTCGACATTGACGATCTGGTAGGCCACCTTGGATTCGCTGGTAAAACCCCTCTTGGGCATCTTGCGGATCAGGGGGCTCTGGCCGCCCTCAAACCCTATATAAGTGTGATGGCCGGCGCGGGAAGTCTGGCCTTTGGAACCTCTGGTCGACGTCTTGCCGTGTCCCGAGCTGGAACCGCGGCCGAGGAGTTTCTTTTTCCTGCGCGCGCCCTTGGGCGGCTTCATCGTGTGGAGACCGAACGCCGGAAGCTTGACGGCAGGCGCGGTCTCCGCCTTCTTGGGTGCTGCTTTCTTCTTGGTTGTCTTTTCCATGATTATTCCTTCAGGTCCTGAAAGCCAGCCAACGTGGCTTTAACTACATTGATGGGGTTGTTCGATTCAAGCGACTTGGTCAGGATATCCCTGATGCCGCTGGCCTCGCAGATGGCCCTGATGGGGCCCGAGGCGATGATGCCGGTACCTTCGGAGGCCGGCTTGAGCATGACTTTCGCCCCGCCGAACTTGCCAAGCACCTCGTGAGGTATGGTATTGCCAGCGACAGGCACCCTGCGCAGGTCCCTTTTGGCGGCGTTAAGGCCTTTGCGGATGGCGTCAGCCACCTCGTTGGCCTTGCCAAGGGCGTATCCCACTTTCCCCTTGCGGTCGCCTACGACGACGAGCGCGCTGAAATGCATCTTCTTGCCGCCCTTTGTGACTTTGGTGACCCTGTTGATGCTGAGGATCTTTTCGACGAATTCCTGCTGGTCGATGTTCATTTCCCGCATGGTCTGGTCCCTCTTCCTAGAATTGCAGTCCGCCTTTTCGGGCGCTGTCGGCGAATGCCTTTATCCTTCCATGATACAGGTAGCCCGCGCGGTCGAACACTACCGCGGTGATCCCCTTCTCTTTGGCCTTCCTCGCGAACATCTCGCCGAAGAACTCAGCCGCCTTGACGTTGCCCGCGTACGGGAACTTGGACCTGACCTCCTTGTCCTGAGTCGACAGGGAGAACAGCGTCTTGCTCGCGGTATCGTCGATCACCTGCGCGGTGATGTTCTTGAGGCTGCGGTGGATGGCCAGGCGCGGACGTTCGGGGGTCCCGAAGATCCTCATCCGCGCGCTCCTGTGCCGCTTTATCCTCGATTGCTCTCTCTTGTTTTCCATCGTTGGTCCCTTGCGTTGTATGTACTCTGATTATTTACCGGTGGCCTGGGCTTTACCGACCTTCTTGCGCACGAGCTCGCCGACGTAACGGACACCCTTGCCCTTGTACGGTTCGGGCGGGTATATCGAGCGTATCTCGGCGGCGACCTCGCCGACCTTCTCCTTGTTGATGCCCCTGATCACGATCTGCGTGGCCTTCGGGGTCTCTATCTTGATCCCCTCAGGAGGAGTGATCAAAACCGGGTGTGAGAAGCCGAGCGCGAGGTTCAGCTTGTTCCCCTGCATCGCAGCCTTGAAACCGACGCCGACGACCTCGAGTTCCTTGACATAGCCCTCGGTGACACCCTTGATCATGTTGAAGACCAGGGCGCGCGTGAGACCCTGAAGGGCCTTGTCGGTGGCGATATTGGTGGCGCGGTTGACAATGATCTGACCGTCCTTGGATTCGAGGCTGATCCTGCTGTTGAAGGTCCAATCGAGTTTCCCCTTGGGCCCCTGGACGGAGATCGTCTTGTCCTTGATGTCGATCTTGACTTCCTTTGGTATTGCTATCGGTTTTCTTCCTATCCTTGACATGATTTCCTCACCAGATAAAAGCTATGACTTCGCCGCCCACACCCATCTCGCGCGCTTCCCTGTCGGTCACGAGCCCCTTCGAGGTGCTCAGGATCGCCAGGCCCTTGCCGCGGAGCACGGTCGGTATCTTGTGTTTTTCCGCGTAGACGCGCAGGCTCGACTTGGAAACGCGCCTGATCGCCTTGATCGCGCTCTTCTTGCCGTTATACTTGAGGTAGATGCGCAGGATCCCCTGTTTCTTGTCCTCGATCAGTTTGTAGTTGTCGATGTAGTTCTCTTTCTTGAGGATCTCGAAGATCGCGGCAGTTATCTTAGAAGCGGGAACGTCCAGGTTCTCCTTCTTGGCCATGATGGCGTTCCTGACCATCGTGAACGTGTCGGCAATCAGATCGGTTCTTGACATAATGGAATACTCCGTTAGTTTAGTGCCTACCCCCGATCCTATTCGGATGGATCGGGATGGACCTCTGTCCTACCAGGATGCCTTACGGACACCCGGTATGAGACCCTGCCAGGCAAGCTCCCTGAAGCAGATCCTGCACAACCTGAACCTGCGCAGATAACCCCCGGACCTTCCACAGATGTGGCACCGGTTGTATCCGCGGGTAGAGAACTTAGGTTTGCGCTGCCAGCGAGCGATTTGCGATTTTTTCGCCATTTATTCCTTCTCCTTGAACGGCATCCCGAAAAGCTTCAGGAGCTCACGTGATTCCTCCGCGCCCCGCGTGTGACGGATCACGAAGATGATATCCATCCCCTGCGGCCTGGTGATACGGTCGTACTCGATCTCGGGGAAAATGGTCTGCTCGGTAAGTCCCAGGGCGTAGTTCCCTTCCCTGTCGAACGAGGTCAAAGGCACGCCCCTGAAGTCGCGGATGCGCGGCAGGGCGATGCTGATAAGCCTATCCAGGAACTCGTACATCTTGGTGCGGCGCAGGGTGACCTTGCAGCCGACCGGGTTGTTCTCCTTGACCTTGAAGTTGGAGATGGCGATCCTGGCGCGGCGCATCAGCGGTTTCTGGCCGGTGATGACCCCCAGCTCTTCCATGGCCTTGTCCAGAATCTTGACATCGGTCAGAGCCTCGCCGACGCCCATGTTGACCACGATCTTCTCCAGCCTCGGCACGGCGAGCGCGTTGGGCCGCTTGAACTTCTCCATCATCGCCGGCACGATCTCTTTCTCGTATTTTTCCTGAAGCCTCGGTTTATTCATGGCTTAGAGCACCTCGTTGCATTTCTTGCAGATCCTTGTTTTGACGTTGTCCTTGGACTTCTTAAAGGCGATACGGGAGGGCGCGTTGCATGCCTTGCAGATGACCATCAGGTTCGCGATCGCGATCGGGGCTTCTATATGCACGATGCCCCCCTGCTGGTCCTGCCTCGTCTGCCTGCGGTGCTTGGTGTGCATGTTGATGCCCTCGACAAGCGCCCTGTTCGAAACACCGTAGACGAAAAGGACCTTGCCTTTCTTACCGGCATCCTTGCCCTTCATGACCTGGACCATGTCCCCCTTCTTGATCTTAAGCATCAGATGACCTCCGGTGCCAGGGAAATAATCTTGGTGAAATTCTTCTCGCGCAGCTCTTTAGCGACAGGCCCGAACACGCGCGTCCCGCGCGGGTTGTTCGCCGTGTCGATGAAGACGATCGCGTTGCGGTCGAACCTCAGGAGGGAGCCGTCGTTCCTGCGGATCGCTTTCTTGGTGCGCACGACGACCGCCTTGGCGACCTCGCCCTTCTTGATGGTGCCGTCAGGCGCGGCTTCCTTGACGTTGACGTTGATGATGTCGCCGACTTCGGCGTATTCCCGGCCCTTGCGGCCCAGGACACCGATCATCGAGGCGCGCTTAGCCCCGGTATTATCTGCCACGTCCACAATAGAGCGTATCTGTATCATTTGACCTCTTCCAGTTCCTGGGGCAATTCGGCCTTTTTGATCACCTGGACGAGCTTGAAGTTCTTGTCCTTGGAGATCGGCCGCGTGGCGGCTATCCGTACGGTATCCCCGACCTTCGCCTCATTTTTCTCGTCGTGCACCTTGAACTTGTTATAGCGCTTGATCGTGCGCCCGTAGACAGGGTGCTTCGACTTATGCATCGTCCGTACGACGATGGTCTTTTTCATCTTGTCGCTGATGACGGTTCCCGTGAGTTCTTTCTGTTTACCCATGAGCCTTCTCTTTTCTCTCGTTGAGTATGGTCTGTATCCTGGCGATATCCCTTTTCACCGCCGAAAATCTATTGGGTTTCTCCACCCGGCCGGTATAGCGCATCTCGTTGAGGTGATACCATTCCTCTTTGAGCGTCTTTTCCTTGGCCAGGAGCTCCTCTGAGGAGAGCGCGCGCAGTTCTTTCGGTTTCATAGCAGTCCCTTTCTTGCCTTAATGCGTTGCGGTCGCACGGGTGATGAACTTGGTCTTCAGGGGCAGCTTGTAGGCCACGAGCCTGAAGCAGATGCGCGCGTATTCCTCGGGCACGCCGCTCAGTTCGAACAGGATGCGCCCGCGTTTAATGACGCAGACCCAGTGGTCGATATCTCCCTTGCCCTTGCCCATACGGACTTCCGCGGGCTTCTTGGTGATGGCCTTGTCGGGGAAGATACGTATCCAGAGCTTGCCGCCCTTGTGGAGCTGGCGCGCCAGGACGACACGAGCCGCCTCGATCTGGGTGTTCTTGATCCAGCCGTTCTCCAGCGACTTCAGTGCGAACTCACCGAACACGATGCTCGACCCGCGGGTCGAGATGCCCCTGCGCTGGCCTTTGATCGGCTTGCGGTACTTTACTCTCTTAGGCATCATTGCCATGGCTGTTCTCGCTTCCTTTGATTATTGTTTTGCTTCGGGTGATGCGGCGGCCGAAACAGCTACCTGGGCCGCAGCCGGGACCTTTCTTTCCCTCTTCTCGAGTATCTCGCCTTTGTAGGTCCACACCTTGATGCCGATCAGGCCGTACGTCGTGTACGCCTCGGCGAAACCGTATTCGATGTCGGCGCGCAGCGTCTGCAGGGGTACTTTACCCTGTTTGTAGGTCTCCCTGCGGCACATTTCCGCACCGTCAAGCCTTCCGGCAGCGCGTATCTTGACACCCTTGACGCCCATCATCATCGCCTGTTCCATCGCGCGCTTGACCGCGCGTCTGAAGGCGACGCGTTTCTCGATCTGGAAGACGATGTTCTGCGCGATCAGTTGGGCATCGGTCCCGGCGTCCTTGACCTCGTCGATATCGATCGTGATCTCCTTCTTGACCAGGTCGTTGAGGTCGGCGCGGAGCTTCTCGATGTCTGAGCCGTGGCGGCCGATGATAAGGCCGGGCCTGGCGGACGAGATACGCACCTTGATCTTCTCGGTCAGGCGCTCGATGATGATCTTGGAGATCGCGGCCTGCCGGAAACGGCCCATAATGAACTTGCGCATCTTCTGGTCTTCCTGGATCAGCTTCGAGAACTCTTTCGGATTAGCGAACCAGCGGCTGTGCCAGGTGCGGATGAAGCCGACTCTCTGGACGAACGGGTGTACTTTGTGGCCCATAGGTTTCCTTTTTTAAGATTTCAGGTCGAGCTCGATCCTGATGTGCGACGTGCGGCGGACGATCGGGGTAGCCCTGCCGAACGCAGCGGCCTTGAAACGCTTCCACTGCGGCCCGACGTTGCAGATCGCCTTGGACACGTACAGCCTTTCGGCGTCGATGCCCTTGACCTTGGCGTTGGCGATCGCCGAGTTCAGGATCTTAAGGATCGTGTCGCGCGAGCGCTTGCTGGTGTTGATCAGGATAGCCTGCGCTTCCGCAACGTCCTTGTTCCGTATCAAATCAAGCACCAGCCGTACCTTCGGAGGCGCTATGCGTATGTGCTTTGTCTCTGCCTTGACGATCATTATGTCTTCTCCGGGGCTTTCTTAGCTTTTACACCGCCATGTTTTCTGAATGTTCTCGAAGGCGCAAACTCGCCGAGCTTATGCCCCACCATGTTCTCGGTCACGAACACCGGAACGTGCTTCTTGCCGTCATGGACCGCGAACGTCATCCCGACGAAATCCGGGACGATGGTCGAAGCCCTGGACCAGGTCTTGATGGCGATCCTGGTGCCTGAACGCCGGGCTTTATCGACCTTGTCGACCAGTTTGGCTTCTACGTAAGGACCTTTCTTGACTGAACGTGCCATGTATTTACCTTCTCCGTTTGACGATGTACTTGTTCGAGTACTTGCGCGGGTGTCTCGTACGGTAACCCTTCGTGGGCATGCCCCACGGGGAGACCGGGTGCGGGTTGCCCTGGCCGGCCTTGCCTTCGCCGCCGCCGTGCGGATGGTCGACCGGGTTCATGGCCGAACCGCGTGACTGCGGTTTCTTTCCCAGCCAGCGCGATTTGCCGGCCTTGCCAAGTATGACAGCGTCATGGTCCACGTTGGACACCTGACCGATGGTCGCGCGGCAGTCCAGCCGGATCAGGCGCACTTCGCCGGACGGGAGCTTGACGTGCGCGAACGGTTCTTCCTTCGCCATGATCTGGGCGCTCGAACCCGCTCCGCGGACGATCTGCCCGCCTTTGCCCTTGACCAGCTCGATATTGTGGATGAACGTGCCCTGCGGGATGAACCTCAGGGGCATCGCGTTACCCGGCTTGATCTCGACGTTCTTGTCGTTCGAGGAGACAACGGTCTCTCCGACGGCAAGCCCGACGGGAGCGATGATATAGCGTTTCTTGCCGTCCGGGTACTCGACGAGCGCGATACGGGATGTCCTGTTCGGGTCGTACTCGACGGCGATGACCTTGCCGGCCACATCGAACAGGTCGCGCTTGAAATCTATGAGGCGGAACATCCTCTTGTGCCCGCCGCCCCTGTGGCGGATGGTGATGCGTCCGTAGTTGTTCCTTCCGCCCGACTTGATCAGCGGCACCAGCAGCGACTTCTCAGGTTCTTTCTTGGACAGGTCCGAGAAATCGTGGCCCACCATGTGCCGGCGGGACGGTGTGTATGCGTTGTATTTTTTGATGCCCATGATAACGGTCCTTAGTTATTAGACTCCGGTTTCTATCTTCTGCCCTTCCTTAAGGGTCACGATCGCTTTCTTGAAATCAGGCGTCTTGCCCGGCTGGTGGCGCACCCGCTTGATCTTGCCGCGGACGATCAGGGTGTTGACGTCACGGACCTTGACCTTGTAGAGCGCCTCGACGGCCGCCTTGATCTGGATCTTGTTGCTGTCCTTGTGCACCAGGAACAGGTACTTGCCGGCGGGTTCCTGGTCCGTCGATTTCTCGGTGCGTAAGAGCGATTTGATCACGTCGAAATGGTTCATGGCTTTTATCCTGCCTTTACTCTTTTCGTCAACTGGGCGAGCCCTTCCTTGGTGATGACCACCTTGTTCGCTGCCAGTATGTCGTACGTCGTCACGTCCTTAGCGGGTGCGACGGCGATGTTGGCGATATTGCTGAGCGCGCGGACCAGGTCCTCACCCATCTTGTCGACGAGGATCAACACCCGTTTCGCGGCGGCGCAGTCGAGCTTCTTGACCAGCGCGACGCCTTCCTTTGTCTTCGGCGCCTTGAACTCGATAGCGTCGATGACGACCAGATCGTTGGCCTTGGCTTTCTCGGTCAGCGCGAACTTCAGCGCGCTGTTCTTCATCTTCTTCGGCACATCGACGGAAAAATCCCTCGGATGGGGCCCGAAGACGACACCGCCGTGTCTCCAGAGCGGCGAACGGGTGGAACCCACGCGG
>JBLMZF010000118.1:0-3526 GCA_050258655.1 Deltaproteobacteria bacterium
TCTCCTCGATCGAAAGCGCCCTGTGCCGCGAGTCGAAATCGATGACGCCGTAACGCTGTGGATCCTTAACGCGATAGCCGAAAATGGTGGCTCCCTTTTTCAGTCCGGCTGCGTTTTTAAGAAGCTCGGGCAGTCCGGGACCGTTAAAGACATTGTCTCCCAGTATCAGACAGACATTGTCGCCGCCGATAAACTCCTCGCCGATCAGGAACGCCTGGGCGATCCCACCGGGCTTCTCCTGCGCCTTGTACGAGATCTTTATGCCCAGCTGAGAACCGTCCCCGAGCAGGTCCCGGAACAGCGGCAGAGCAACAGGGGTCGAGATCAGCAGTATGTCGCGTATGCCTGCAAGCATCAGGGTCGAAAGAGGATAATACACCATCGGCTTGTCATAGACAGGCAGAAGCTGTTTACAGACGGTCTTGGTGACCGGATACAGCCTTGTCGCTTTGCCGCCAGCCAGGATTATGCCTTTCATGGATCTCCTTAAAAAGGTATCGTTATTCCGGCCTCTATTCTTTTCTCGCCGCCGCTCTTAAGCATCCTCACGAATGCCCTGCCTCCCGATCGCCCGAGAGCCTTCGATAGATCGAGTCCGATACTGCCGTTAGTGCCGGCGTCGAGATCTATCGAGTAATCCCTTCCCAACCGCCAGTAGCCGAAGATGGTGACCACAGGACCTTTACGCCGGGATGCGACACTCGAGCCGACCCGGAATTTGACCGCGGCCTTTTTGGGCCTCAGGGAAAGGCTTTCAAGCTGGCACCTGAACTCAGGCCCGAAATCGCCTTTGCCCAGCGCGTAGATTATCCTCTGGTCGTCACCGACCAGCCAGCGGCCTTCCAGACTGAAGCGCTGACGCTCTTTCCCGCCGCGGCGTCTTGAGTACTCGTAGACGATCTTCTGCCAGTCATCAAGCGCCCAGGCATTGCGGAACAGGAGCGTTCCTTTTTCCCTGTCATCCCTGACAAGGAAAAGAAGCCTATTGCGCTCATCCGCCTGCCACTCCCCTTCAAACTTCATCACGCGCAGATGATCCCTGCCGTCACGGTCGCGAGTGCTTATCCCGAACGAGACCGAACCCGCATCGGCCGAGATCAAAGAGCCTTCGAGCGTCTTGACCGTCCCGTCGGACGCCCTGTAGACCAGGAGGTGGTCTGCATCAAGTTCCCAGGAACCTGCGCGGCTGTCGGCCATATCCTACCGATGAAGCTGTCTCCGGAACCATTCGATGGTGCGTTTGAGGCCGGTCTCCAGCTTTACGGAAGCCTTCCATTTGAGGAGCCTGGCGGCCTTGGTCAGATCAGGCCTGCGCTGTTTCGGATCGTCCTGCATCTCCTCTTCATAACAGATGCGCGAGGTCGAACCGGTCAGCGCGATGACCATCTTCGCCAACTCTATAACGGTGAACTCCCGGTCATTGCCCAGGTTGATCGGGCCCGGGTAGTCGGTCCCCATGTATCTGCGGATCCCTTCAATAAGATCGTCCACGTAGCAGAACGATCTTGTCTGCGTACCTTTTCCGAAAATGGTGATGTTCCTGCCCGTAAGCGCCTGGTAGATGAAATTGGAGACCACCCTTCCGTCCTCCAGCCTCATGTTCGGGCCGTAGGTGTTGAAGATACGGATAACATGGGTGTCCAGGCCGTGCTGGCGCTTGTAGGCGAACGTGATGGCCTCCGCGGCTCTCTTGGCCTCGTCATAACAGGAACGCACTCCGTTGGGATTGACGTTGCCCCAGTATTCCTCGGGCTGGGGCGTGATCAGGGGATCGCCGTAAACCTCCGAGGTGGAAGCAAGAAAGAATTTGGCTCCCTTCGCCTTGCAGATACCAAGGCAGTTATGGGTGCCCAACGTGCCCACCTTAAGCGTCTTTATCGGATGCTCGAGGTAATCTTTCGGGGATGCCGGCGAGGCGAAATGCATCACCCAGTCCACCGTGCCGTCTATCTTCAATGGACGGGAGATATCGTGCTCTACGAGCTTGAAATCCCTGTTCTTGCGCAGGTCCGCGATGTTCTGGCGGGAGCCGGTGATAAAATTATCGACGCAGATGACGCTGGCGCCGTCAGAAAGCAGTCTGCGGCACAGATGCGATCCGAGAAAGCCTGCTCCCCCTGTCACGACGATACGGGTCTTTTTCATCTTTTCTGGCAGCCCCTTCCCACGCAGCGGTAATCGAACCCGAGTTTCTTCAACTTCGCGGGATCGAACATGTTCCGGCCGTCTATGACCAGCGGCTGGTTGAGCGCGCTCTTGACCTTCTTCAGGTCGAGCCCGGCGAATTCCTTCCACTCGGTCATGATCACCAGGCAGTGGCTGTCCTTTGCCGCCTCGTACGGATTCTTGCAGTACTTCACCCCGGGCATGACCTGCTTCGCTTTTTCCATCGCCTGGGGATCGTACGCCTTCACGCGGGCGCCGGCCGTGGCGAGCGCCCGGACCACTTCAAGCGCGATGGAATTGCGGATGTCGTCGGTCTCGGGCTTGAAGCTCAGGCCCAGCACGCCGACAGTCTTGTCCCTGATGATCCAGAGGGCGTCCTCTATCTTCTTCATTATCAACTGCAGCTGGCCCGCGTTGATCTGGCGGACCTCCTTGAGCAGGCCGAAGCTGTAGCCTTTCTGCTCGGCCATACGGATGAACGCGTCAAGGTCCTTGGGGAAGCAGTATCCGCCGAAACCGGCTCCGGCATTGAGGAACGCGCGCCCGATACGCTTGTCCATACCCATCCCTTCGGCGACCTTCTCGACATCAGCGTTGATCCGCTCGCAGATATGCGCCACCGCGTTTATGTACGAGATCTTCGTCGCCAGGAAGCAGTTGCAGGCGTGTTTGATGATCTCGGCGGTGGGGATATTCGTGACGAGGATAGGAGCTTTTATCGGAGAGTACAGCCTGCGCATCGTGTCCTCAGCGCGCTTGCTCTCGACACCGATAACGATACGGTCGGGATGGAACGTGTCGCTTATGGCCTGACCTTCCCTCAGGAACTCGGGGTTGGAGACGACGTCGAACTCGTACCCTTTGGGGTTATTGAATCCTATGGTGCGCTTTATCTGCTCGCCGGTCTCGGCCGGCACCGTGCTCTTGCCCACGATGACCTTGTACCCATTCATCGCGCGGGCTATCTCGGTGGCGACCTTCTCGACCGCCGCAAGGTCCGCGCCGCCGTCCGCCTTCGGCGGCGTGCCGACGGCGATGAAGATGATGTCCGAAGACCTGGTGGCTTCAGCGATGCTGTGGATGAAAGAAAGACGTTTGGCTTTCTTGTTCTTGAGCACCAGCTCCTTCAAGCCCGGCTCGTAAATAGGTATGACGCCCTTCTTGAGAGACTCGATCTTCTTGCGGTCATTGTCGACGCAGATGACGCGGTTGCCAAGATCAGCAAGGCAGGAAGCGGTAACAAGGCCGACGTACCCCGCTCCGATCACAGCGACCTTTTGCATGATTATCTTCTCCCTTTAACGGGTTTTTCCATCTTGACCGGCACCCTCCCGAAATCGTCCTCGAGGCGCACGATATC
>JBLMZF010000119.1:0-2531 GCA_050258655.1 Deltaproteobacteria bacterium
CTGCATCAGCTGCTGGACCGCCAGCTCCATGGCTATGCGGGTGGCGTGGTAGATATTGACGGTATCGATGACCTTTTCATTGACGATACCGATGCCGAACGTCGATTTCCCGATAAGTTCCAGGAACGCCCGTTCTCTCTGCGCTGCTGTCAGTTTCTTGGAATCGTCGATGCGGCTCTTGAAGGAGTGGGTTTTGAGGATGACGGCGGCGGCGACAACGGGCCCCGCGAGGGGACCCCTGCCGGCCTCGTCTATTCCGATGATCAAATCTTTACCTTCGCGTTTGAATTTCCGCTCGAAATAAAGCACGAGTCCACTGATGTAAGGAGCACTGGTGGAAAACGGCGGGTAACGGTATTACTTGGATTCGGTCTTCTTCGCCTCAGTCTTCGCTTCGGCCTTAGCCTCAGGCTTGGCGGCGGGCTTGGCGGCAGGCTTGGCGGGTTCTTCCGCGGCCTCGATCCTGGTAGCGCGCTTGCCGACCTTATTCCTCAGATAATACAGCTTGGCGCGGCGCACCTTACCGCGGCGGACCACATCGATCTTCTCTATCTCGGGAGAGTAGAGCGAAAAAACGCGCTCGATGCCTTCGCCGTAAGAAACCTTGCGGACGGTGAAAGTCTTGGCGATGCCCCTGCCGCGCTCGGCGATGATCAGGCCCTCGAACGGGTGGAGGCGGACTTTATCGCCTTCGATGATCTTGGTGAACACCTTGACGGTGTCTCCGACATTGAAGGCCGGGTAGGTCTTCTTCATGTATTCAGATTCGATGAGTTTGATCTTATCGTTCATGCTGTTTCCTCTCTTTGTCTTTGAGTATAAGATCAGGCCTTCTCCGGCGTGTCCTTTGGATCGCCTGCTGCCTTCTCCATTCCTCGATTTTTTGGTGGTCGCCTCCCAAAAGCACGGCGGGCACCTTCATCCCTTTAAAAACAGCGGGACGGGTGTATTGCGGATACTCTAATAGATTACCTTCAAATGACTCAAAATTCAAGGAATTTTTATCTCCCAGCACTCCCGGGATGAGCCGTACCACGCTGTCTACCAGCACCATAGCCGGGAGCTCCCCTCCCGTAAGCACATAATCGCCTATGGAGATCTCCATATCGCAGGCCTCGCGGATACGCTCGTCCACCCCTTCATACCGGCCGCAGATCAGGATTAAATGCTTTATACGGGCCAATTTCCTGCACGTATTCTGCGAAAGCGTCTGGCCTTGAGGGGTCATCAGCGCGACCACGGTTTTAAGCGCTTTTTTTCCTTTGTTCGCCTTTTTCTTCAGGGCGGCGATGGCTTCGAACACCGGCTCGGGCTTGAGCACCATCCCTGAACCGCCTCCGAAAGGCCGGTCATCCACCGTCCGGTGCCTGTCGTGGGTGTAATCGCGCAGGTTATGGGCGCGGATCTCGACCTTGCCCTTCTCCTGCGCGCGCTTGGTGATGGATTCGTTGAGCACAGGCTCGAACATCCCGGGGAATATGGTGATGATGTCGATCTTCATATTAGCAGTTGGGTTTGGCGCCGCTGTTGTACTTGTCCAGGAACTCTTTCCGGAACTGGTCGTAGCGGTCCTCGGCAATGGCCTGGCGCGCGCGCTTCATAATGTTCAGATAAAAATAAATGTTGTGATAAGAGACGAGCTTGAGCCCCAGGACTTCCGAGGTGTTGAACAGGTGACGGATATATGCCCGGGTGAAATTCTTGCAGGCGTAGCAGGAGCATTCCGGGTCCATGGGCCCGAGGTCAAAGGTGTAGGCGCCGTTCCGTACCGGAAGCCTTCCCCTGCTGGTGAAAGCCGTGCCGTTCCTGCCGTAGCGGGTCGGGGCGACGCAATCGAACATGTCCACTCCCCTGGCGACGCACTCGACCAGATCCTCGGGAAGGCCAACGCCCATCATGTACCGGGGCTTGTCTTCGGGGAGAAGCGCGGCGGTGAACTCCGCGAAAGGATACATCAGGTCCTTGGGCTCGCCGACGGAAAGCCCGCCCAACGCGTAGCCGTCGAAGCCGATCTCGATCATCCGCTCGGCGCACTCCTTGCGCAGGTCCTCGAAGGTCGAGCCCTGCACGATGCCGAACAGCAGCTGTTTTTCCTTCGCGTCGCTCTCGAGGAACGCCTTGCGCTGCCTGGCGGCCCACGCGATCGTGCGTTCCATCGCCTGCCTGGCGTAATCGTGTTCGCAGGGATACGGCGCGCAGTCGTCCAGCGGCATGATGATGTCCGAGCCGAGCTCTTTCTGGATGTTGAGCACGTCTTCCGGCGTCAGGAAATGCTTGAACCCGTCGATGTGCGATTGGAACTCGACGCCCTGGTCGGAGATCTTGCGCAGGAGCGCCAGGCTGAAGATCTGATAACCGCCGCTGTCCGTGAGCACGGGCTTGTCCCAGCTCATGAACTTATGCAGGCCGCCGGCCTTATTGATCACTTCCATCCCGGGCCGAAGGAACAGGTGATAGGCGTTGGAAAGGATGATCTGCGCCCCGCACTCGAGGATCTCCTTGGGGTCCAGGGTCTTTACCGTGGCCTGGGT
>JBLMZF010000120.1:0-9074 GCA_050258655.1 Deltaproteobacteria bacterium
TCGTCGCTGACCAGCCCAAGGGGACGGCCACTCTGGTGAAAGAAGCGTATTTCGACGGGTATGACACCACCGCGATCTCTATAGGAGGCGGAGCTCCCGAAAAAATCCGCATGTTCCTCGACAAGGCGACATTCCTGAGGTATTACGACGAAAAGACGGGTGAAGAGAACATGGACCGGTATCTGAGCATGCACCGCTGCGGGCACAGAAAAGAGCAGTTCTCCAATATGCCCGAATTCGGCGCCTATACGGAAAGGATGGTCTTTAACGGCAGTGTCACCAGGAATCTGCTGGAGAATGGATTTACGGTTCAGAAAGACCTCGAGAGGTATGCGCTTACCCGGTACGGCATCGGAGGGGAGAATATTGACCCGGCCCGACAGGACGGAGGACAGGTCCTGTCTGCTGAACAGCTCAGCCAGCTTGTCGAGAAGCTGAATTCATCCGAGACTCCCTGGGAGGAGATTGACGGTTCGATCAGGGCCCTGAACGATAAGTCACGAGCCCTGCTGGACGAACTATACGCCGCCCGATATCCCGATGGGCGGGCGATGAGGACAATCGCCGATTGGGCAGAGGACCTTCCGCTGCCCGCCAGGCAGCCGGGGATCCTGCAGGAGTGGGAATTGACCGGGTTCGGCGTGCTGCGCGAGAAAACGGCCGATGACTGGACTGACATCCAGCATACCGGGAAACGGCTCCCGGGAGCGGTTTCGACCAAGATATTCAACGATCTTGTGGCGCTCGGTTACATAGACAAGGAAGGACATTTCCTGAGCAAGAGCGCGGTTTACTTCGAAGAAGAACTCGAGAATATGAGTCCTACGGTCTACAGCGGCGGGCAAAGATACCTGATACGTTCTTTCCTGCAGCGCGCGCAGGAGGTGGGACAAAAGGAGCTTAAATGGCTGGTCGACGGGAAGAAAGCCGAAGGCAAGGCCACCGAATACCAGTTCAGGAAACTGCCTATTTTTGTATATGACATGGGCGAGCTCACTAGCCTTACCAAACTTCCCGAGCTTTTCAGCACTAACGATAAGACAACTGTCCAGCTTGCCGATGCGGAGAAGAAGGCGCGCAGTCCCGCGACAGGTAAATTCGGATTCCTTGCGATACAGGTGACGGAAGGCAGGCCCGACTTGTATGTGATCGGTTCGCCGGAAAGGTTCGCTGAACTCTACAGCGAGATACCGCTGCAGGAAGTAAAGGAGAAGAACCCTGCGCTGTATCCCGGCATCCCCGAAGCCCTCATGAAGTGGATCAATGAGGAAGGCCGGGCCGTCAACTTCAAGGGAGCGCTCAAGCGCGAGGCCACAGGCATGTTCAAACTGTCCGAGCTTGGCATACCGGTGGATTCACAAGTGGCGATCGTAGGAGTAGGACGCCGCCAGGTCAAGCCGTCCGGCAAAGAAGGGTATATCAGCCTGAACAAGAAGACAGGCGAGTATTACCTGATCAACATCGACGAGAAGGGGAATCCGATAGAGTATTATAAGGCGGACGGGGGACAGGCATTGCTTCTTCCCTTCGAGCAGTTCGCGCTGGACCTGGTGTCACGCTTCAACGCTGAGAACCCGGGGGAACCGATAGGCAATATGGAGTTCTCCGAGGCGATGAAGAGCGGCATCGTCCCGGCGATCGATCTCCTGCTCTCAAAGCTGCAGCAGTACGGAGGCATGTATGACGCCGAGATATCACTGCTCAGCGAATACCGTTACCGCGAGCTTCGTCCCGCTGTCCCTCAGAAATCCGAGCTGGAACTGAAGATCGAACGCATGATCAAGGCGTTCTCTGACGTCGCGCGCCTCAAGGACCTCGATAAAAAAAGGCCGGCGATGAACAGTATCCGCCTGTGGCTGGAGAACGGGGAAGGATATCCCATGGAGTGTGTAGGGCCCATCCTCACCTTGATAGAAAATCCAGGAGGCCGCTATGATTTCTCCGACCGCATACGGGACCTGCTGGAGATCGCCGAAACCGATGTGTTCATCCGGCATAACCGCGGCGGTCTCTACGACGGCGGATACGGGATGTACGTTACGCCCGGCGAGATGGAAGAGATCCTCGTCTCACTTTCGAGGGAGTTCCTGTTGAATGAACAGCGTGACCTGCTCAAGACCGATGCGGCGTCAGTCGCTGCGCAGCTTATCGGGAAGAGCAGGGATCCGGTGCGGACCGGACGCCTGAGCGAGATGAGGGAGAAGGTACTGGCTTTTGAAAAACAGCAGAAGATGGACGCGGGCCACAAGGCGGCAGTGATGCTGTCGGAGATCCAGGCCATCGGCCGGTCGTTCGGCGTCCCGGCTTCCGTGTTGTTCCGGGCGACGGTAGCTCCACAGGAAGCCGCCGCTTCTGGCAGGATGGTACAGGAATGGGTAAAGAACAGGGGGCTCGACGTCCGTTATGACAAGGATGCGCCCAAACCGGATATCGAACTGTTCTGGCTCGACCAGTATAACCTTCACCGGTTGAGCGTGCTGCAGAGCGAACTGACCTGGCTTGCCGACGGCGGAGCGGCTAAACCGTTGAAAAAGCCCGAAGAGTATTCGCCCGAGGAATACATGGCGGAACTGTTCCGGGAATTCGAAGATGTGCTTATAGGGCAGATCGAGGTCGGGCACAAGTATACGCCCAGGGAAGCGCATCAGCGCGCCACAGAACTCGGAAAGGAGCTGTTCAGCGAGCTTGTGAATGCCAAAGACGACACATATACGCCTGACGGGGTGACGTTCGCCAAAAAAGACCTGCTCGGGTTCGAGTACATCAACGTACGCATGTTTGCCCAGGTGATAATGTTGAGGAACATCGGTTCTGTAGACCGTCCGGCGTCCGGACAGGCTTCAAGGGACGGCGGGACCCAAGACAGGATGGGCGGTATCGATTTCCGCGCCCTGCCCATCAAGGCGCATCCCGTTGATATGGCCGCTTTCCGCGCGCTGAGCCATTCTCCGTCGGTGGCAGCGATCGATATCGATGAAGAGATGGCCGCTCTGGGAAAAATGACGGCTTCCAGCATCTTGCCTTCCCCCGAACGCCTCAAGGAACTTCTCGCCGCCTGTTACGGAAAAGGCCGGATGGCGGAATACGGGGACTCTCTCAGGATGGTCGTGGCCAGGGAGCTGCGTATCGAAGAGGATGTCTGCTGTGCCACCGATCCCGTTTTGAAGGATGTCATAACACTGCTTGGAAGCGCCATGTAACAGCCGTTAACAAGACGCCGCGCCGGTTCTGAAGCCGGCGCGGCATTCTTCCCGCCGCCGGAAAGCGCTTTCTTCCCGCCCAGGTTTGTCCTTGAAACTCCACTCTATATATTACATACTTTAAGTAGGCTGATAGACGAGTATCGGTTCCACATTTTTTTTCACCACATAATAAGTACTTTATAAAAAGATTGCGCATGAGAAGAATCTTTTCGCTGTTTCTTTGTGCGTGCTTTATCCTCGAGCAGCCCGCCTGCGCCCAGGTGGTCAACCAGCTTGACCTCTCGGCGTTCACTGCGGGAGCGGCGCAGCTTTCCCAACAGAGATTCCGTCCCCTGCACCTTCGGTATATCTGTCCCCGCCAGAAAGACCTCGGCCTGCTTTTCGATAAAGGAGACCAGGGCCATTCTGATCCCGAAATGACGGCAGCCGCGAAGAGGACGATGGACTATTTCCTTACCGGTGTCAGCATGCCTTCCGACAGGTTCTGGGTCAACCTCAGGCCCGATTCCCCAGAACGGATGCTCGACAGGGACCTTGAACAGACCGAACTGGGCCGCGTCCTGCTCGAGGCCGACCTCCAGCTCAAAAAAGATACGGCTGCATTGACCTCGCCCGCTACAAAGCAGGGGCGCCAGTACTGGGACAGGCTCTACAAAAGGGCGGAAGAGATCTACGGTTCCGAAGCGGTGAACATCCCCACGGTCACCCGTCCCTGGATCGTTCCGGGGGAGATCATCATCAGGAAGGCGGCGGGATCGGCGTATATCTACAAGGCGACCCTCAAGGTCCTGCTTGAGCAGGATTACCTGAAAGGGTCCGCCGAATATTCCTTCAGTGACAAACGGCAGCAAGAGCTTAACAAATATTCCTCGGAGCTCCTGCGGGAGCTGGTCATCCCTTCGATCACCCGCGAAGTAAATTCCGGCAGGAAATACGCCGCCTTGAGGCAGGTCTACTACGCCCTGATTCTTGCGAAATGGTTCAAGGATGCCTGCGCGGGCAAGGGGATCATATACGCGAGCCTCATCGACAGCCGCGATCGCGCAGGCCTTGCCTCCTCTTCCTGGTCGAAGCAGGATTATTTCAACGACTACAGGCATTCGTTCGCGTCAGGCGAATACAACATCCGCGAGGTTTCCAGCACGGCGTCCGGACAGACAGTGCGTACGTATTTCAGCGGCGGCTGCGCTCTGACCTCTTTCGGCGAGGCCGAGACGGCGGGCATCAGGATCAGCCCGGCTGTCGACACGCTTCCCGCGCAGCTCTTGAGCGCAGGTCAGCTGGCCAGGTTAGACGGCGGCGGGATAACCTTCACGGACAATCAGCTCTACCGGAAGGCCGACGGCGGCGAAGCGCTCAAGGCGCGGGTGGGGATGCTCGGCGAGAAGTACACGGTGCTGGCATCGAACACCGAACTGCTGGCCGCCCTGGCCGGTTTTCAGCTCGCCCGCGAGAGCGAGATGGGTGCGGCGCTGCCCGGACGCAGGCAGATAGAGACGGCGGCGGAGATGGTCCGCACAGCGGCAGGCGACAAGCAGCTGCTCCGACAGATGCTGGCCGAAGGGGCCGCGTCGGACCAGCTGCTGAAGGACGTTCTCGAAGCCGCTCTGGTCGTTGTCTGTTCCCGCATCGGCTTTCTCAAGAACGACAGTCTTTTCTTCGCCAGCCAGCGGGATAAAGTGATAAAAGCCGCGTTCAATATAAACTCCGGCTTGATGAATTCAGGTTATGAGGCGAACCGGCGTATGATCAGCGAACTGCTGGAGCGGGACGCATCGCATGTTCTCTTCCAGATCTTCTTCCACGAGATCGGCCACAACATCCTTGATTCGAAATATGATGCGGAGCTGTGGCGCTTCCTGGAGGATGAGGCTTTCTTGAAGGAACCGTTCCGTGATTTCCGGCGCTTCTGCGAGTTCTTCGCTGATGCGGTGATGTACAGGGTCTCCGCGGATCTTTCCATTGAAACCGATTCGATAGAAGCGTTTTTCCATCGCGGCATGCTGATAAATGACTTCAAGAGCGTTCACGCGGCCCCGCGGTTCCTGGTCCAGACCCGTCTGCGCGACCGGTTGAAGGAGGAAGGTTCCCTGGAAGCGTTGATGGCGGGAGTGCAGCATGTCCTTCCGCAGGCCGGAGGGCTTGCAGAAGAGCGGGAACTGGTATTCGATTTCGGAAGGCGCTTCCAGGCGACAGCTGAATCGGGCGGGAATGTCAAAGCGCTGATCAAAAACCATCAAAGAGCCATCGACAGCCTTCTCGACGCTCTCAGTGAATTCAATTTTGTCTGGGATGTTTCCCGGTACCTGGGTTGGGTCGAGGACAAAAGCTGGGAAAGTGTCGAGGACGGAATACGGCAGCAGTACCGGGCTTGGCAAGCATCGATACGCAGGTCCGGCCGGGAGCGCGCGCGGGCTGACGGCGGAGAAAAAAGCCTTATAGTCCCCGCACTGGACGAGTCGATGCCATCGGTCATGGCCGGAATACGGGAAAAAATGGGCAGGCTGGGCGACGTCAAGGATAACGCCCAGGCGGCCGTGTTCAATAAGGAGCTGCTCGATCTGGCGGTGAACAATAGGGCTGAGTTCGACCGGGCGCTCAACGGTAAATGGGGCGAACTGCTTGATGGCACTCAGGGAAAGATGACCGCGCTGCATATCATGCAGTTCCTGATGTCCTTGTCAGAAAACGAGGGATACAGGGCGATGAGCAGCCGCGAACAGGCGTTGCTGGAATGGATCGCCCTGCTCCACGATATCGGCAAACGGGCGGCGATAGGCCCGCTCGGGGAATACGTCAGCGATCCGGCCCATGCGTTCAAATCGGCGATCATCGCTGTCGACCTTCTTCCCGGCCTCGGTTTTGCCCCCGCCATCGCCGATCCCGCTGAATTTGAAAAGGCAAAAGCCGGCTGGATCAGGATGGTCCGGGGAGCGATCGTCAACAGGGGCGGGGTGGAATATCAGGCTAACTCGGGGATCGAAGGGATCGTAGCCGGCATAGACACGCTGTTCGGCGCCGGCTCGCCCGGCTCGCTGATCCTCAAGGCGGTCCTTTTGCACAAATCGTTTTACGCGATACGTCCCGAAGAGAATGGTTCCCTGCTTACCCCTGACCATTTGCGCTCCTTCTTCGCGCAAGACAGATCCTCGTTTGGCCTCTTCGCCCAGGCGATAATAGCCGATACCCTCGCCTGGAACCTCTTCGGTAACAAAAAGGATATGATGCGCGCCGCGATACAGGCCAGCCTGTGGCAGAAGGCGGATATCATCGGCGCCGGCAAAGAATTCCTCGGCACGTCGGAGGAAGCCGCCGGGTTGCGCGAGGTCTACAGCCTTGCCGAAGTGAAGCGTGAGATAGACAGGCTTCCGCAGGGGAGCGGATACGCGCTTTATCTCGACATCGACCGGACCGTGCTTGAGACGAAATCTCCGGCCCTGGGCGGCAGGGAAGCGCTTTATTTCTCGCTGGCGCGTCACGGTTTTGTGGCCTGGCGAAGGAATGAGCTGCATAAAGAGCTGGCGGCGCAGATAGAGGAACAGAGGCTGCGGCTCAGTCCGGAAGATTTCGCCGAATGGCAGCGGAAACTTGAGACGGCGATAATGAGGACGGTGATGGAAGAAGCGATGGTGATGGAGGAAGAAGCGCTTCGCGACGGGCTGTATCAGCCTGTAGAGGGAACCTCCGCATTGATCGCTGCGGCCAGGGCCAAGGGGATACCGGTCATCGCGGTCACCAACCGTTCTCCCGGGCTCAGGCATGTGACCGAACGCATATTCGCCGGTCTCAACATCGACATCGCCGGGAAGGACATCCTCTTCTGCGGTTTCCCGAACGAAAGCAAAGGCATTCATATCGCCAGGCATGTCCGCGAGAACGGCATTAAGGGGATATGTTTCGCCGATGACGAGAACAACAATATCCTCGATGTCTTTGAGAAGACCCGGCAGGCGGGGGTACCCGAGACACTCTGTCACATCATCATCCAGCAGGAGGTGCCGGACCAGGACGAGAAAGAGATCGTCAGCCGCATGGTGGAGGGCACCCGTTACGAGACTTTTATACAGGGGCGGCTGAATGGGAAAGGGGCCGTCACCGTGATGCGAAGGATGCAGACGCAGGCCGGCGCAACGCTGAAGGACGGCGGGGATCTTATCGCCAATATTTCTAAGGCAGACGTACGGATGCTGCTTGACCTGGCGACCAGGGTCGAGAGCCTCGACCACGTCGACGTCCTCAGGTACAAGGTGACGGACAGGGATAACGGCCGCCACAGCGCAACCGTCCTGCTGGACCACAGGAACGACAGGTTGACCATCGAAGACGCCAACGGCGGCCGCGAGAGCTGGCCGATCCATTTCGCCGCGCCGTTCGGCTACAGCGGCATCTTCGAGCACCCCCATATGCTTGCCACGCTTGACCTCAAGACAGGGGCCGATACGACGGAAAACCTCAAGGACATCCTTGCTGTCCGTTACGGCATCCGTAACGCCACGATCGGCAAATATTATGAATTCGGCTTCTGGGTCGTCGAGAACGCCCTGGGGATGAGGAGCATAACCTTTGTTCCCGAAGAGCACGAGATCGAAACCGATATCCCGCGCAATGTTGCTTCCACCGGGATAACCGAGGCTTCCGGCGCGGCGGTCCTGAGGGAACAGATCGAGAGTTCCGGCAAACGGATCGTCGCGGAAGGCCATTACCATCCGCCTGTGGCCCGCGACAGCTACATGGTCTCCGTTCCTGACATACTTGCCATGCTCGGGCGGCTTGACCCTGTCAACGGGACGACGAAGGTGACCGAATTCATCCTGAGTCCGGTGAACAAAGAGGCGGCGGTGACGCGGGTCGAGGACGACAAGAGCGGCAGGGAAAACACGACCGTGACCGAAGTCTATGTGACCGCGCATACGATTGACCTCTTCCCCATGCTTGCCAGGCTCAAGAACAGCGGGTTCCTGAAGAAGGGCACGCTTGCCGAGCTGCAGGGAAAACTGGGGCAGTATTCGTTCCCTCCGCGCGAGGTTTTCGCCGCCATGTCTCTCGAGCAGTTCAGGGTGGAAGGGGCAGAGCTGAAAAGGCTGCCCATGCCGGTCGAACGGCTCAATTCCAGGGGAGCCGTCGAGTTCCTGGGGAGTGATCTTCTCAAGGAGATATACGGCCAGCTGCAGGGAACACAGATAGACGTCTCGGTGAAGAGGGAAAAGACGTTGATCCATAGCAGGATCTCGGTCACCGGCACCGCTGACACCGGCGAAGCTTTCGGTTTCGATCTGATCCTGAGTGACAACGACTGGAAGACGTTCTCGCTGGGCAAGGTTTCCCTGCATCCGGCGCTCGGCGATAAACAGTACGGGGAACTGGTAAAGAGGATACTGGTCTACATGCAGGCGCGCGGTTTCTCGAAAGCGCATGTAATGGCGCAGGAAGAAGGACGCGAGGAATACTGGAAGTCGCTTGGTATCGGTGGATCCGGCAGAGAAAAGCCAATACAGTTCCTCCTGGACTCGATGAAGGAAAACGAGAAGAGCGCGGTCCATTGGACCATGTTCGACGGCGGATTGATTGATTCTCTCAAGGGGAGCGTGTTGACAGAAGCCGCCCAGAATCAGCTTCTTGCCCACATGATATTCTACGCGTTCAGGACGGGCGAGACCGGGGATACCAAAGAGCTGGACTGGCAGGCCATGCGGTTCAAGAGGTCGTCCGGACCGGAGATCCCGGCGCAAGAGCTGCAGCGGCTTATTGCGATAGGTAAAGAGCATCGCAGCGAGCAGGCGGCCGTGGTGCACCGTGAAGAGGGGATCCTCTGGCAGGGAAAAGAGGGCAGCCCGCAGGAGAAGGCGGTGCTTGAGGTCATCTCATTCAGGG
>JBLMZF010000121.1:0-45271 GCA_050258655.1 Deltaproteobacteria bacterium
TCTTGCTCAGCTCCTTGACAACGAACCCCTCGAGATAAGGCTTCGCCGATTCGACATCCTCGGGGTTGACCCCGTAGTTGCCGATCAGCGGGCAGGTCATCGTGACGATCTGCCCCTTGTATGAGGGATCGGTGATGACTTCCTGGTATCCGGTCAGGCTGGTGTTGAAAACGACCTCGCCGTACCGTTCGCCGGGAGCGCCGAACGACTCGCCCCTGAATACCTTCCCGTCTTCTAAGACAAGCAGCGCTTTCATAGTATGGGATTTCCTATTTAGATAAACCATATTATTATACTGTAAATCGCGGCAGGGTAAAGCGGGATTTACGCGGACATCCTTCTCAGGAAGTCTTATATTCGACCTTGCTTTGGGCCCTGTCAAGCGCGGCCTTGATGAAACCGGCGAACAGCGGGTGCGCCTGGTCGGGTTTTGACTTGAATTCGGGATGGAATTGGACCGCGACGAAGAACGGATGCTTCTTGAGCTCGATGATCTCGACCAGATTGCGGCGCGGGTAGATGCCGGCGAAGACCAGCCCTTTTTTCTCGAGGAGCTTGCGGTACTTGTTATTGAACTCATACCGGTGCCTGTGCCGTTCCATGATCAGCCCTTTGCGGTACAATGAAGCGGTCAGGGTGTTCTTCTTTATCTTGCACGGGTAGGCGCCCAGCCTCATCGTGCCCCCCATGTCAGTGACGTCATGCTGTTCCTTGAGCAGGCAGATGATCGGGGTCTTTGCCTTGGCCTTGAACTCCGTGGAATTGCAGTCCTTAAGCCCGCAGACGTTGCGCGAGAACTCGATCACCGCGCACTGCATGCCCAGGCACAGGCCCAGGAACGGTATCCTGTTCTCGCGGGCGTAGCGGATAGCCTCGATCTTGCCCTCGATGCCGCGGGAGCCGAAGCCTCCCGGCACGAGCACTCCATAGACGTCCTTGAGCGCCTCCGCGGCGCCCTGGCGGAGGAGGTCCTCGGAATCTATCTTCCTGACCTCGACCCTGGTGTCGTTGCGGATGCCCGCGTGGATCAGCGCCTCCAGGATCGACTTGTAGGCGTCCTGCAGGCCGATATACTTGCCGACGAGCGCGATCGTTATCCGCTCTTTCGGGCGCAGCACCTTCTCGACCACGCCCTGCTCCCACGCCTCAAGCTGGGAGGACTTGCAGATCAGGTGAAAATGGCCGAGGATTATCTCGTCGAGGATCTGCTCCTTGAAATGGAGCGGTATCTCGTAGATGGATCTGGCGTCCATGCACTCGATGACCGATTCCTTCCTGACGTTGCAGAACAGCGATATCTTTTCCTTGAGCTCCGGCGACAGCCCCTTCTCGGCCCTGCAGATCAGGATGTCGGGCTGGATACCGATCTCGCGCAGGGTCCCGACGCTGTGCTGGGAAGGCTTGGTCTTGAGCTCGTCGGCGGTGCGGATGTAGGGCACAAGCACCAGGTGTATGAACATGACGTTGTCCTGGCCCATGTCCAGCTTGAACTGGCGCGCCGCCTCGAGGAACGGGAGCGACTCGATGTCGCCTACCGTCCCGCCTATCTCGACGATGACGATGTCCGCCCTGGAGACGTCGGCGACCTTCTTGACCCTGTCCTTTATCTCGTTGGTGATATGCGGGATGACCTGGACTGTCTTACCCAGGTAATCTCCCCGGCGCTCGCGGCTGATGACCGTGTTATAGACCACGCCGGTGGTCACGTTGTTGAAACGCGTGATCTTGGCGTTCGTGAACCTTTCGTAATGGCCAAGGTCGAGGTCCGTCTCGGCCCCGTCCTCGGTAACGTACACTTCACCGTGCTGATAGGGGTTCATCGTGCCCGGGTCGACGTTGATGTAGGGGTCGAACTTCATGATACTGACCTTCAGACCGCGGGATTCGAGGATCTTGCCGATGGAAGCAGAAGCGATGCCCTTGCCGAGGCTGGATATGACGCCGCCCGTTACGAAGATGAATTTGGCCATTTTTTTAGCTGAAAAAATGAAAGAGCGTTTCCGGAGAGATAGTCCTGCCCTCAGGAAACGCCGTTGTTTTGATAATACGGTTCGTCATTGAACCGACGAAAATAGTATATACGTGACGGGACATACTGTCAAGGCTTTTACCGTCGGGACGGGAGGGACTATTTCCCGCCCAGGTAGACATCGATGGAACTCGCCGCCCTGCGCCCTTCGGAGACCGCCCAGACGACAAGTGACTGTCCCCTGCGCATGTCGCCCGCCGAAAAGACGCCTTTGACCGAGGTCATCTGCCTGTCGTCCGTCTTGACGTTGCCCCTCTGGTCGAGCTCGACTCCGAGCTTTTCCAGCAGGCCCGTCTTGACCGGAGAGAGGAAACCGATTGCCAGGACCACGAGGTCAGCCTTTATCTCGAACTCAGTCCCGGGCAGCTCCTTCATCACCTGGCGCCCGGCCGCGTCCTTGACGAACTCGACCTTGACACAGGATACCGAAGAGACCTTCCTGCCGTTACCGTTGAACTTCCTGGTGAGGATGGACCAGCGGCGCTCGCCGCCCTCTTCATGGCTGGTCGTGGTCTTGAGCAGCATCGGGTATTTCGGCCAGGGCATCTCCGGCGTCCGTTCCTCCGGAGGTTTGGGGAGCACTTCGACCTGCACTACGCAGGAAGCGCCCTGCCTGATGGAAGTCCCGATGCAGTCCGAGCCGGTGTCGCCGCCTCCGATGACCAGCACCCTCTTGCCCTTGGCGTCGATCGACTGGCCCGCGGGGACCTTATCCCCGGCCGCGCGTTTGTTCGCCTGGGTGAGGAAATCCATCGCGAAATAGATACCCTCCAACTCCCTGCCGGGGATCGCCAGGTCACGGGGCAGGCGCGACCCGCCGCAGAGGCAGACCGCGTCGAAGTCCCTGCGCAGCTTTTCGACAGCGATATCCGTGCCCGCTTCTGTCGAGACCTTGAAGACCACGCCTTCTTTGGTCATCAGGTCAATTTTGCGGTCCAGGACGGTCTTCTCAAGTTTGAAATCCGGTATGCCGTAACGCAGGATGCCGCCGATCCGGTCGTCCTTCTCGAAGACCGTCACGGTATGGCCGGCGCGGTTGAGCTGCTCGGCGCAGGCAAGGCCCGAAGGCCCCGAACCGATCACCGCCACCTTCTTACCCGTGCGCTTTTTCGGAGGACGCGGGACGATGACCTTCTGCTCGTACCCCTTCTCGACGATCGAAAGCTCGTTCTCCCTGACAGTGACCGGATCGTCGTTGATGCCGAGGACGCAGGCGTATTCGCACAGCGCCGGGCACACCCTGCCGGTCACCTCCGGCAGGTTATTGGAAGCCATCAGCAGGGCCAGGGCTTTCTTCCACTGCCCCTTGAACATCAGGTCGTTCCATTCGGGTATGTAATTGCCGATGGGGCAGGCGCTGTGGCAGAACGGCGTGCCGCAGTCCATGCAGCGCGAAGCCTGTTCCTGCGCCTTCTCAGCCTTCCTGGCGACAAAGACACGGTCAAAGTCCTTGACGCGCTCGCATACGGGACGGTATTCGGTCTTACCTCTCTTGATTTTCAGGAACCCTCTTGGATCACCCATTCTATCTGCTCTCTTCGAGATTTTCTTTCTTCTCGATCTTCCGCTGTTCTTTCAGTATACGTTTGTATTCCAACGGCATGACCTTGACGAACTTGTCCGCCTCCGCGCCGAAATCGTCTATGAGCCTGCGCGCCGCCGAGCTCCTTGTGTAGCGGAAATGGTTGTTCAGGAGGTTATGGATAGTCTCCCTGTCCTCCGCATCCGGAACGGCAAGCTCGACCATAGCCATGTTGCAGCGGTCCTTGAACGAGCCTTGCGGATCGTGGACATAGGCGATACCGCCGGACATCCCGGCGCCGAAGTTCCGCCCCGTGGGTCCGATGATGACGATACGTCCGCCGGTCATGTACTCGCAGCCGTGGTCGCCGACGCCTTCGACGACGCCGTTCAACCCCGAGTTGCGGATACAGAACCTCTCGCCGGCGACGCCGCGGATATACGCCTCGCCGCAGATCGCGCCGTAAAAAGCGGTGTTGCCGATGATGATGTTCCTGCCGGCATCGTAATCGGCCTTCGCGTCAGGATAGATGATCACCTTGCCGCCCGAGATGCCCTTGCCGACATAATCGTTGGCCATGCCCTCGAGCTCGAAGGTCACGCCTTTCGCGAGGAACGCGCCGAAGCTCTGACCCGCGAACCCTTTGAACGAGCAGTAGATCGAGTCCTCGGGAAGTCCCTGCTCGCCGAAATTGGTGCACACCTTCCCGGAAAGCATCGCGCCGGTGGTGCGGTTGGTATTGTTGATCGGCATAGAGAGCTTCACCGCCTCGCCTTTCTCGAGCGCCTTCCGCGCCTTCTTTATAAGATCGAGGTCGAGTACGGAACTTATGCCGTGGTCCTGCGCCCTGGTGCAGCGCCTGCCCACTTCCGGCGGCATCTCCGGCCGGTAAAGGATGCGGCCGTAATCGAGCCCCTGGCACTTCCAGTGCAGGGCGTCCTTGTTCATCTCCAGCAGGTCGGTCCTGCCGATAAGCTCGTCCATCGTGCGCACGCCGACCTGGGCCATTATCTCCCGAAGCTCCTGCGCGACGAAGGTGAAATAGTTGATCAGGTGCTCCGCCTTCCCCTTGAACCTCTTTTCGAGGATATCGTCCTGCGTGGCGATACCGAGAGAGCAGTTATTAAGGTTGCAATGACGGAGCATGACGCAGCCCAGGACGATCAGGGCGGCGGAGCAGAAGCCGTATTCCTCGGCGCCGAGCATCGCCGCTATGGCGACGTCCCTTCCGGTGCGCATCTGGCCGTCGGTCTGCAGTCTCACCCTGCTGCGCAGGTCGTTGAGCACCAGCGTCTGGTGGGTCTCGGCCAGACCGAGCTCCCAGGGAAGCCCGGCGTGCTTTATGGAGCTTAAGGGGGAAGCGCCGGTGCCCCCGTCGAAACCGGAGATAAGGATCATGTCCGCGTGGCCTTTGGCGACGCCCGCCGCGACCGTGCCCACGCCGATCTCGGAGACCAGCTTGACGCTGATCCTGGCCTTCGGGTTGGCGTTCTTGAGGTCGAAGATAAGCTGGGCGAGGTCCTCGATCGAATAGATGTCGTGGTGCGGCGGCGGCGAGATCAGGGTGACGCCCGGGGTGGTGTAACGGGTGCGGGCGATGGTGACGTTGACCTTGTGGCCGGGAAGCTGTCCGCCCTCTCCGGGCTTGGCGCCCTGAGCGATCTTGATCTGGATCTCATCCGCGTTGACCAGGTAATTGGTGGTGACACCGAAACGGCCAGAGGCCACCTGCTTGATCGAACTCCTGCGGCTGTCGCCGTTGGCCATCGGCGTAAAACGCGCCGGGTCTTCCCCGCCCTCGCCGGTATTCGACCTGCCGCCGAGCCTGTTCATCGCTATCGCGATCGTCTCATGGGCGCCGCGGCTGATCGAGCCGAAACTCATGGCGCCCGTGACGAAACGCCTGACGATCGAGCTTACCGGCTCGACCTCCTCGAGCGACACAGGCTGCGCCTGAGCCTTGAACTTGAGCAGGCCGCGGAGCGTGCAGGGCTTCTTCGTCTGGTCGTTGATCAGCTGCGCGAAAGTCTTGTATTTGGCGTAATCGCCCGCGTGGACTGCGTCCTGGAGCGCGGCGATGCTGTCGGGGTTCCACAGGTGGATCTCACCGTCCTTCTTCCACTGGTAGGCTCCGCCGGACGGCAGAACATCCGTCCCGGTCTCCCTTTCAGGGAACGCCGCGGAGTGCCTCAGCAGGGTCTCTCGGGCGATCGTATCGAGGCTGATGCCTCCGATGCGCGAGACCGTACCGGTGAAGCAGCGGTCGATGACGTCGGGGCCGATCCCCAGCGCCTCGAATATCTGCGCCCCGCGGTAGCTCTGCAGGGTGGAAATGCCCATCTTGGAAAGTATCTTGAGGATGCCCTTGTCGACCGCCTTCATGTAGTTATGCTCGGCGGTATCGGCATCGAGCGCGATCTCCCCGTCCGCGGTCATCTGTCTGATCGCGGCATAGGCCAGGTAGGGATTGATGCAGTCAGCCCCGAAACCGAACAGCAGCGCGAAATGGTGGACCTCCCTGGGCTCGGCGCTTTCGACGATGATGCTGATCTGCGTGCGCAGGGTGTTCTTGACCAGGTACTGGTGCACCGCCCCGGTTGCCAGCAGCGCGGGCAATGCCGCGCGCTTTTTGTCGACCCCGCGGTCGCTGAGCACGATGAACGTGTAGCCTTCTTTTATCGCGTCACGCGCCTCGGCGCAGATGCGGTCGAGACACTTGTTGAAGTCCTGCGTACAGGCGCGTCCCGGCCCTTCCAATTGGGCCGGGGACTTCGCGTCGCCTGCGTCGAACAGGAGCGAAACAGTCTTCGTCTTGAACCCTTTTTCTTTTATCGCCTTGAGTCGTGCGAGCTCTTCGTCGGTGAGGACGGGCCGCTTGACCCAGAGTTTATGGCAGTGGTCCGGCGATTCCTCGAGGATGTTCTTCTCGGGGCCCAGATACGTGTACAGGCTCATCACCAGCTCTTCGCGGATCGGATCGATGGCGGGATTGGTGACCTGGGCGAACAGCTGTTTGAAATAGCTGTACAAAAGCCTGGGGTCCGGAGAAAGGACGGAATGAGCCGTGTCGTTGCCCATCGATCCCACGGGTTCCTGCCCGGTCTCGACCATCGGCCTGATGACCGTCTTGAGGTCCTCGCGTGTATAGCCGAACGCCTTTAACAGGGGGAACGTCGCCTGGCTGTCCCCGCCGGCGGGACGCTTCTCTAAGCTGTCAAAATCGACGAGCTTCTTCCCGAGCCAGTCGGCATACGGTTCCTTCGAAGAGACCGTCTGCTTCACCTCGCTGTCGCCGATGATCCTGCCCTCTTCGGTGTCGATGAAGAACATCTTGCCGGGCTCGAGCCTCCCGGACAGGAGGATCTCGTCTCCCGGGATGTCCTGGACCCCCACCTCGGAGGCCATGATGACCATATCCTTCTTGGTCACCAGGTAGCGGCAGGGACGAAGGCCGTTTCGGTCAAGGACAGCGCCTATACGGGTGCCGTCGGTGAAAGCGATGGCCGCGGGACCGTCCCAGGGCTCCATGAAGCAGGAATGGAACTTATAGAAATCCTTGAGCCTGGCGTCCATCTGCTTGTGCTGCTGCCAGGCACCCGGGATCATCATCATCATCGCATGCCACAGGGGCCTGCCTGACAGGACCAACAGCTCGAACATGTTGTCGAACGCGGCGGAATCGGAACCGCCGGGCACGATCACCGGCTTGAGCTTCTCGATCTCGTCGCCGAACGCCTTCGACCTGAGCAGCCCTTCGCGCGCGTGCATCCAGTTGATGTTGCCGCGCAGGGTGTTGATCTCGCCGTTATGGGCCAGGTAACGGAACGGCTGGGCGAGGTCCCAGGTCGGGAAGGTGTTGGTGCTGTAACGGGAATGGACGAGGCAGATCGCGCTGGAAAGGCCGTCCTCCTGCAGGTCGAGGAAGAACTTCTTGACCTGGTCGGGCATAAGGAGCCCTTTATAGGAGAACGTCCTGCACGAAAGGTTGGTTATGTAGAAAAACGATTTCCCGGAAAGCTTCGAGGAACGGATGGCGTTCTCGACGTCCTTGCGCAGGACGTAGAGCTCGCGGTCGAAGCTGAGCGTGTCCTTGACCTTGCCCCTGATGAAAGGTTGCTCTATGACAGGCTCGGTCTCGCGCGCGGTCTTGCCGATGACCGAATTGTCTACCGGCACCTGCCTCCAGCCGAGAAGCTCCAGGCCCGCCTTAACGCATGCTTTGGCGAAGATGTCCTTGCATTCCTTGCGCTGGACGGCATCACGGGGAAGGAACACCAGGCCGGTGCCGTACTCACCTTTATCCGGCAGCGTGATGCCGGCGGCCTTGCACTTCTTGAGGAAAAATCCGTGAGGTATCTGGATAAGGATCCCGGCGCCGTCGCCCGTCTGGGGATCGGCGCCTGTGGCACCGCGGTGGGAAAGACGCTCAAGGACCTCAAGACCCTTTCCTATAATTGTCTTCGATGCCCTTCCTTTTATATCGCAGACAAAGCCTACGCCGCAGGCGTCATGTTCGAAACGGGAATCATAAAGCCCAAAACGAGCGGCCTTTTCACGCTGCGCCGATGATCCGTAATTCATTGTGCCTTCCATTTCTTGACGTCTATACAGAGTTTCTTTATCTTGGCCCGCAAGGTATTCCTGTTTATCCCCAGGAGCCGGGATGCCTTCAACTGGTTGCCTTCGGTCTTTTCGAGGACGTGCTCGATCAGCGCCCGCTCTATGCGTTCGACCATCGATCTGTACAACTCGCCTTTCCCGGCCATGAGCTCGTCATGGAACTCGACGATCTTCTGCTCTATTGTCCCGTCCGGATGATTTTCCTTCTGGATGCTGATGCGGGACGGGTCCCCGGAGACCGAAAACCCTTCTTTTGCGAGGACTTGCGAAAGCAGTTCCCTGATCCTTTTCTCGTCTTCTGTGATCAGCAAGGTAATCATCGCGGCACCGGTCCCTGATTACATCCTGTTCATAATGGCGCAAGGATGCTCAAATGTTAAGCATGGGGGAGCAAAAAAACCGCGATCTGACGTTGATCTTGGAGGGCCTGCTTCGTTGCAGAAAGCCTCTGTGGCGGAGTGAATCCGGGGACGGGACCCTGACCGGGTACCCGTCCCCGCGGAGCCTGTTATTTTATGAACAGCATTTCACGGTACTTGGGCAGCACCCAGTTCTCGTCGGAAACGACCTTCTCCAGGTCATCGACGTGCTTGCGGATGTGCACCATGAACGGCTTGACTTTCTCGAAGAAGACCTTCGCCTTCTTCTCGGGGCTCAGTGACTCGGACGCTTCCAGCAGCTCCATCATCTCTCTGGCATTGTGGCGGACATAGTAGATCTGGGCCACGATGTCGGAAAGATGCGACTTCTGGTCGGCGAACGCCTTCTCGTCAAGCTTGACCCCCGATCCTTTCTTGAGAGCCGCGAGCTTGGCCGTATTGTCGGCCAGGAGCTTCTGGTACTCGAGCGCGGGCGGGATGATGCTCGAATTGACCATCTCGTTGAGTGTATTTGCCTCGATCTCGATGAGTTTGTCGTACATCTCCACCCAGATGTGGTAACGGGAGATGAGCTCCTGCCTGGTGAACACCTTGTACTTCTCGAAAAGCGCTATGTTCGAGGGTTTGATCAGCGCCTCAAGCGCCTCGTAGGTGGAGGCGACGTTCGGAAGACCGCGCTTGGCGGCTTCCTTGACCCACTCTTCGGAGTAGTTGTTGCCCTCGAAACGGATCGCCCTGGTCTCCTTGACGACCTCCTGGATGACCTTGAGGACCGCCGCGTCGAAGTTCCTGCCCGAAGCACCTGACTTCTTGATCTTTTCGGCGACGTAGTCGAGCGATTCGGCGATGATGGTGTTGATCACCATGATCGGGGTCGAGATGTTCTGCGAAGAACCGACCGCGCGAAACTCGAACTTGTTGCCGGTAAAGGCAAAAGGCGAGGTGCGGTTACGGTCAGTAGTGTCCTTGTTGAACTGGGGCAGGCAGGAGACGCCCAGGTCGATGATGGTCTTCTTGGATACCTCTCCCCTGGTACCCTTCTCGATCGTGTCGAGTATCTTGGTCAGCTGGGCTCCGAGGAAGACACTGACGATGGCCGGCGGCGCTTCGTTTGCGCCGAGCCTGTGCTCGTTGCCCACATGGGCGACGGAAGCCCTGAGCAGGTCCGAGTGCAGGTAGACCGCGCGCAGGACGGCCGCCAGGACCGCCAGGAACTGGAGGTTGTCCTCAGGGGTCTCGCCCGGGTTCAACAGGTTATTGCCGTTGTTATCGGCCAGCGACCAGTTGACATGCTTGCCGCTGCCGTTGACGCCCGCAAAGGGTTTCTCGTGGAGCAGGCAGACCATGTTGTGGCGGAGCGCGACCTTCTTCATCAGCTCCATCAGCATCAGGTTATGGTCGGTCGCCAGGTTCGATTCCTCGAACATCGGGGCGAACTCGTACTGGTGCGGAGCGACCTCGTTGTGGCGGGTCACGACCGGTATACCCAGCTTGTATGCCTCTTTCGCTACCTCGAACATGTAATTGAGGACGCGTTCCTTGATCGAACCGAAATACTGGTCCTCCATCTGCTGGCCCTTGGGGGACGGAGCGCCGGTAAGCGTGCGGCCGGTCATGACCAGGTCCTGGCGCAGGGTGTAGTAGTTCTTGTCGATCAGGAAATACTCCTGCTCCGGACCGCAGGTCGAGCGGACCCTGGAGACGTCCTTGCGGCCGAAGAGCTTGAGCAGGTTGACCGCTGCCCTGCTGACCGCCTCGTCGGAACGCAGAAGCGGGAGCTTCTTGTCCAGCGATTCTCCGTGATAGGAGATGAAGATGCAGGGTATGCAGAGGGTCTTGCCGAGCGTGCTCTCCTTGATGAACGCCGGGCTCGAGGGGTCCCAGGCGGTATAACCGCGGGCCTCGAAAGTCGAGCGGATGCCGCCGGACGGGAAGGAACTGGCATCGGGCTCGCCCTGGATGAGCTTGGAGCCGGAAAACTTCTCGATGACCTTGCCGGGGCCGGTCAGGCTGATGAAGCTGTCATGCTTCTCGGCGGTCAGACCGGTCATCGGCTGGAACCAGTGGGTATAGAAGGAGGCGCCCCTGGAAATGGCCCATTCCTTCATCGCGTTGGCGATCTCATCGGCCTGTTCCTTGGAGATGACCTTCCCCTCGGAAAGCCACTTCTTGAAGGCCTTGAACGTGGGCTTGGAGATGTGCTTGACCATCGTCTCCATGCTGAACGTGTTCTCTCCGAAATACGACGAGACTTTCTTGGGCAGATCGACCTTGGCCAGGTCTACGCTATTGATCTTCAGAAGTACTTCCTTGCGTATTCCCATGTCCTGTCCTCCTGTGCATGGTTGAGGGTTAAAAAAACAGAGGCGTTCTTCTTAAAAAAGAACGCCTCTGTTCTCTTTCTCGTGACGCCCGGTCACATGCACATCCGCGTGCTTAAATACTGTGCAACATTAATACAAGTAACCGGCAAGGCGTTCTGGTAACATTTTTTCTACGGTTTCTCGAACTTCCTGAACGCTTCCACCAACTGTTCCGGGGTGGATGCCTTATCGAGGTCCTCTTTGAAAGCGCGGACCGTCAACAGCTTGGAAAGGTTCGCCAGCATCCTTAAATAGACGCCCAGATGCTCCGGATTGGTGCCCATGAGGAATATATAGCGGACCTCGCGGGAATCGGCCGAACCGAAAGGGATGCCTTTCGACGACTTGCCGAAAGCTATGGCAAGCTCCTTCACGGACTTGGTAGGACAGTGCGGTACAGCGACGCCCTTGCCTATACCGGTCGAACCAAGCGCTTCCCTCTCAAGAAGATGCTTGACGAAATCGGCCGTATCGGTGACCTTGCCCACGTTGCCGAGCACCCCGGCCAGCTCGCGTATCGCTTCCTCTTTGCTCTTCGCCTTGAGGTCCATCACACAGCTGTCTTTGGTAAGGAAATCGGTGAATTTCATCCTTTCAACACTCCTTATATAGCGCTTCCACCCGCTCGGGGTTCTTAACTACGAGGACCGGACAGGAAGCCCTCCGGAAAAGCCTCTCGCCCTCGTCATAAAAGATGTCTGTCGTCGAGAACACCTGTTTGAGCTCGCCCATTATCAGGATATCGGCTTTCTTCTCTCTGGCGATGGAGGCCACCTCGGTGCTTATCTCCCCCCTGACGATCACTGTCTCCAGGGGGACACCCTTCTCCTTCGCCATCTTCGTCAGCCGTTCCATGAAGAGCTTCCCCTGCTGCTCCAGGTCCCGTTCGTACTGTTCTGCTTCCACCTCGACGAAGACCTTGCTGCGCAGGAGGTCCTGCAGCACCTTCTGGTTGACCACGTGCACGGCGGTAAGCCGCGCCTTGAGCTGCCGGGCGACCACGATGGCGTACTTCGCCGGTATGAGAGAGTTTGAAAAAGCCCCGACCGCGACCATCACATGCTCTACAGCCATGGACACCTACCTGTTTACGCTTCGCCTGTTCTTGATCAGTTTAAGGAGCGCGAAGGCGTCGCGCGACTCCTCATCGAGCCTGTCGCCGATATACTTGACGGCTTCCTGATAATAGGGGATATATATCTTCTCGAGCGCGTTGACCTTGCGGATGGTCTTCTGGACCTCCGCGGCGATGCGCAGGAGAGCGATCTTCTTTTCCGCGAGCGACGCAAGCAGGCGCATGACGTCCCTGAACCGCCTGATGGTCTCGTCGACCGCCAGGCTCGTGTCGAAGGAACGGAAATAGGGAGCCTTCTCCACGACCTCGAGGGCGATGACGGGGATATGCACGCCCATGATCCTGCGGTGGCTTATGGTCAGGCTGTTGCGCGTGTCGATGGAGAAGCTTATGTCCTCCACCTTCGTCCTGCCCATGAGCACGACCGCCCTGTCCAGCTCGTCATATGCCTTCCTGAGCGCGTCATCCGTCTCGGACTGGAAACGGTCAACGGCGTCGACGAGCGCGGTGAGCTCCTCGAGCAGGATGCGCCGTTTCTCGTCGAGCAGGTCGTACCCTTCGCGGGTAAGCTCCAGCGATTTGCGCATCTTGAACAGATTGGTCTTGGTGGCCGCTACGTTTATCCTCATCCTTTTAAATGATCTGCGAGACCTCGGGTCTCGGCTTGTAGTATTTGTCGAGTATCTCGGGCTTGATGCGCACCAGCTCCGTCTTCGGGAGCAGCGAGATCACGTCCCATCCCAGGTCGAGCCCCTGCTCCAGCGTGCGGCGCTCGTAGTATCCCTGGCCCAGGAACCTGCGCTCGAACTCGTCGCCGAACTTCAGGTACTGGTGGTCGAGCGGGGAAAGCTCCTCCTCGCCGATGATCGAGGCGAGCGCGCGGATATCCTTGACGCGCGCGTAGGAAGCGAAAAGCTGGGAGGAAAGAGCGGGATGGTCCTCGCGGGTCATGCCCTCCCCGATATTGTCCTTCATCAGTCGGGAGAGCGACGAAAGCAGCGTGACAGGCGGATAGATGCCGCGGCCGAACAGCTCGCGGTCAAGCACGATCTGGCCTTCGGTTATGTAGCCGGTCAGGTCAGGCACCGGGTTCGTGATATCGTCGTTGGGCATCGTCAGGATGGGCAGCTGCGTGATCGAGCCCTTGACGCCCTTCACCATTCCGGCGCGCTCGTAAAGGCTGGCCAGGTCGCTGTAAAGATAGCCGGGATATCCCTTGCGGGCCGGTATCTCCCCGCGGATCGAAGAGAGCTCGCGCAGCGCCTCGCAGTAGTTGGACATATCGGTCATGATGACCAGCACGTGCATGTTCTTGACGAACGCCAGGTATTCCGCGCAGGTCAGCGCGAAACGCGGCGTCAGGATCCTCTCGATCGAAGGGCTGTTGGCAAGGCTCAGGAACATGGTGACGCGGTCGAGGACGCCCGAATCCTCGAAGCTCTTGCGGAAGAACTGCGCGGTGTCGAACTTGACGCCCATCGCCGCGAAGACGACCGCGAAATCCACGCCCTTGACGCGCGCCTGGCGGGCGATCTGCGCCGCCATAAGGTCGTGCGGAAGGCCGGAGCCCGAGAAGATCGGGAGCTTCTGGCCCCTGACCAGAGTGGTCATGATGTCGATGGAGCTGATGCCGGTCTCGATGATGTTGCAGGGATAATCGCGGGCGGTCGGGTTGATGGCCATGCCGTTGACATCGCGCATCTCGTCGAACGGCGGCCGGGGCATCCCGTCGATGGGATTGCCGAGCCCGTCGAAGACGCGGCCGAGGACATCCTCGGAGACGCCCATCTTGAGCGGTTCCTCGCGGAAACGGACCAGGGCGTTGGAGATCGAGATGCCGCTGGTGCCGCCCAGGAGCTGGACGACCGCGTATCCTTTGCCGACCTCGAGGGTCACGCCGACCCTGGTCTTGCCTTCGCTGTCCGCCACCTCGACGTACTCGTTGTACCCGACGTTGTGGATGTTGCGGATCACAAAGATCGGCCCCACCACTTCCTCAAGTCCCCTGTATTCGCGCAGACTGTATTCGCTCATATCCTTTTACCGTTCCAACCTCGTAGATTGCCGTTGGCAACCTACGAGGTTGGATAGGTCTAGAAGTTGATTAATTTGTTCAACGACTCCTCGACGCCCTTGTCGGCGAACTGCCTGAGCTTCTCCAGGTCCTCGGGCGACTCCGTGTACTGGAACTTCATGCGCAGGAGGTCCTGGAAAACAGGCGTCTGGCGCAGTTCGGAAATGCTCAATCCCTTCCTTATCAGCTCCTCGCTCTTGTGGTAGAACTTGATGATCGCCTTGAGCATGTAGAACTGTTTTTTAGGCGAAGCGTAGGTATCGACCTTGTCGTAGGCGACCTGCTGGAGGAAGCCGTTGCGGAAGATATAGCTGGTCTCCAGGATCAGCCTCTGCGTCACCGGGAGCACGTCCGCGCCGACGAGCTTTACCACCTGCTGGAGGCGCTGCTCGTGCTGGAGTATCTCCATGATCGTGAGCCTGTAGCTGGTCCATTCCGGGTCGATGTTCTTCTCCCACCATTCCTTGATCTGGTCGAGGTATTCCGAGTAGCTGTCGGTCCAGCTGATGGCCGGGTAATGGCGCGAGTAAGCGAGATCGCGGTCCAATGCCCAGAAACAGCGCACGAACCGCTTGGTGTGCGAGGTCACCGGCTCGGAGAAATCGCCGCCGGGCGGCGAGACCGAGGCGACGATGGTGATCGAACCGTCCATGCCCGAAAGGGTCTTGACCTTTCCCGCCCGTTCGTAGAACTCGGCGAGCCTGCTGGGCAGGTAGGCAGGGAAACCCTCTTCCAGGGGCATCTCCTCAAGACGGCCGGAGAGCTCGCGCAAGGCCTCCGCCCACCGGGAAGTGGAATCTGCCATCAGCGCGACGTTGTATCCCATGTCGCGATAATATTCGGCCATCGTGATGCCGGTGTAGATGCTGGCCTCGCGGGCGGCGACCGGCATGTTCGAGGTATTGGCGATAAGTATGGTGCGTTCCATCAGCGGCCTGCCCGTCCGCGGGTCGACCAGCTTTGGGAACGTCTCGAGGACGTCTGTCATCTCGTTGCCGCGTTCGCCGCAGCCGACGTAGACGACGATCTCGGCGTCGCTCCATTTCGCCAGCTGGTGCTGGGTCACGGTCTTGCCCGTGCCGAAGCCCCCGGGGATCGCGACCGCTCCTCCCTTGGCGACCGGGAACAGGGTATCGATAACCCTCTGTCCGGTGATCAGCGGGGCGGAGAGAGTCTCTCTCATCCCTACGGGACGGCCCATGCGCACCGGCCACTTCTGGAGCATGGAAAGATCCCTTTCGCCTTTAGCAGTCTGCACCACCGCGATCTTTTCCTCTATGGTATAGTCGCCTTCGGGGGCGATCCAGGTCACTGTGCCTTCGATGTCCGGAGGGACCATGACGCGGTGGGCGATCAGCTCGCTCTCGCGCACCTCGCCGAGCACCGCCCCTTTGCCTGCCTGCCCTCCCGCCTTCACTTTCGGCTGGAAATGCCATTTGCGGGAACGGTCGATGGCCGGAACGTGGACGCCGCGGCGGATGAAGGACCCTTCCTTGCCCTTGATCACCTCGAGCGGGCGCTGGATGCCGTCGTAGATGGTGCCGAGCATGCCCGGGCCGAGCTCGACCGTCAGCGGAGTGCCCCTGGTATACACCGGGTCGCCCGCCTTTATCGAGGTGGTATCCTCGTATATCTGCACGTACGCCCGGTCCCCCTTGAGGTGCATGACCTCGCCGATGAGGCGGTCATCGCCGACCTCGACCATGTCCAGCATCCTCAGGTCGCCGATCTCCTCTATCTCGGCCACCGGTCCCACGATCCTGGAAACCTTGACAGCCTTTTTCTCCATTAGAATGATTCCTTCAATAGTCTGGCGTAGATGGCTTCCTCGAGCCGCGACAGCCTGCTCGAGAACCGGTTATCGAACTGTATCCTTCCGTCGGGCGACAGGATCACCACGCCCGGCTCGTCAAAATCGCTTTTTGTGTAGATGAAGGTGAAATCCTTCCCCGCCGCCTTGCGGCAGAAGGCCCCGAGCCCGGCGATGAAATCGCCCGAGGCGAAAAGTTTCTCGTCGGGAAAGGCATAGCGGACCTCAAGCCGCGGCTCGCCGATGACCTTCGCGCCCTCGGCCACCGCCTTGTAAAGGAACTGGTCGTATCCGGGCGCGCCCCTGAACCTGCGCGCCTGCTCGGAGACCGCCGAAAGCACCTGGCGGATGAACCGGTCCTTCTCCTCCAGCAGGAGCCGCTTTTTCTCGAGGGATATCCCCGAAAGCACGCGCTCACGCGACTTCGCGATTTCCGCGCGCGCCTGGTCGAGGATCGCCCCCCGCCTGCTCTCGGCCTCGTCGGACGCCTGCCTGAGGACCCTGTCGGCCTCATCCTTGGCGGCGGCGACGAGAGACTGCGCCTCCCGGGACGCCTCCTCCCTGATGCGCGCGACGATAAGCTCCGCGTTCTTTTCCTGCCCCGGAACGGCCTGCTGCTCTTTTCTCTTTTCCATTTACATCCCCGCGATCTGCCTCAGAAGCTCCCCAGCGCTCTTCCTCGGCCTGAAATCGCCCTTTGAGGGGACCTCGAGGATGAGCGGCATCGGATTGAGGCTGATATGCTCGCTGACTTCGTCACGGACCAGGTCCGCGGCCTTGCTGGTGATCAGGATGATGCCCACGTCCTTGTCGGAACGCGCGGCGGAAAGGGCGTCCAGCGCCTCATCTCGCGAGGAGACGTCCCTCGTCTCGACGCCGGCGAGCCTGAACCCCAGCCCGCTCTCCCTGTCCGCTATGCAGAAAAATACCATTTACACCTTTCCGAGTATCATGATCGCGATGATCAGCCCGTAGATGGCGATACCTTCAGCCAGGCCGACGAAGACGATCGAACGCCCGAACGTCTCGGGTTTCTCGCTGAGAGCGCCGATGGCGGCCGAACCGACGTACGCGACCGCGATGCCCGCGCCGATCGAACCGACGCCGACTGCCACGGCTGCCGCGGCGACTCCCCATTTGACGGCGGAAGGATCACCCGCGCCCCTGGCGCCTTCCTGGGCGAACGCGTGGTTGACGCAGAGGAACAGCCCGGTCAGAACGACGAACAAAAGACCCAACAGCGCGTACAGTTTCTTGTTTCTCATGCTTCTCCTTCCCGGGTGCCAACCCGTTAGTTGTGGTTATATCGAAAGCGGTTTGAACTCGGTCTTCCCGCTGATGAAGAACTTCGAGAAAAATTCGTAATAGTTGAGCCTCAGCGACTGGATGCTGACCACAACACCCTCCAGCACCATCACCACGATATTGCCGACGACGATCATCCCCAGGGACCCGGCGCCCTTGAGCCCGTGGGCGATCTGGAAGATCGCCAGAAGCAGGGCGGCATGCGCCAGCGCGAACGCGCCCATGCGCACGAACGAGACGGTGTTGGCCAGGTATCCCATCGCGAACTCGAGCAGCCCCAGGAGGCTCTCGATGAAAGATTCCAGGAAACTGCCGTGCGGCTCATGGCCATGCCGCGCCGTCTGCCTGCGATGCATGAAGAACTCGACGATCGGGAACAGGAACAGGCATCCGATGCCGCCGAGGATCACCGCGTACAGCGCGGCCGGGACCGGCGCGTGCGTGAACATCGTACGGATGATCACGGCGATCGCGGACCAGTAGACCAACCCGCCGATAAGTCCGGCCTTGTCGAAAAGCAGCCGGACGTAGTTGCGGTCCCTCAGCGCGTTTACCACGTTGAGCAGGATACCGATACTTATGATCGCTATGCCGGCATACACGCTGAACGAGAGCAGCCCGTCGACGTTCCGCAGCGGCTCCCTGAACAGCGAATGGAACTCCACGCCGAAAGCGCTGCCTTCAAGCAGGCCGAATATGGCCCCGCTTGTGCCGCAGTAGACCAGGAGCGCCGCGAACTGCCTCATCAACCCGTCCTTGACCTTGAAAAGCGTGAACGCGCCGATGAGCGCGAACACCAGCCCCTGCCCCAGGTCACCGAACATCAGGCCGAACATGAACACGAAACTCAGCGCCACGAAGAAGGTCGGATCGAGCGTCCCGTAGCGGGGAACGCCGTACGAACCCACCAGCAGGCCGAACGGGGCAAGCAGCGGGTTGCGCGCGAAACGCACAGGGATATCTTCTTTTGGCACATCAGTATCGCGCGGCTCTCTGGCTTCGATATAGGATGCTCCGGCGACCCGGCGGACGCCTGAAAAAAGTTTCTGCCGGTCTTCGGCGGGGACCCAGCCCGAGAAGATCACCGTCTTCTCGGTGGCGACCGCCTGCCTGCGCGCCTCAAGCAGCGCTTTATGCAGCCCGGCCGACGAATATGCCAGCGAAAGGGTCTGCCTGACGTACATGCCGAGGGCGGCGATCTGCGCTCCGGCCTTCTCCGCCTGCCCCCGGTTGGCAGCTATCTGAGCCCGCAGGCGTTCCTGCGCTTCCTGCGGCATCGCCTTGCCTTTGGGGAACTCTTCTTCCTGCCAGCCCGCGTCGGCAAGCGCCTTGTCCAGCCGCGCGCTGTCACGCTTCAGACCGATAAAAAGAGCGGAAACACGCGTTCCCTGCCTGGAAAAAGGCGAGATCACGTGGGGGACCTGAGCAAGGTCGTGTTCAAGGATCTCTATGTTCTTCTCGTCGATCTTCCCCAGTGATATGCGCAGGAAGGAATAAGCGCCTTCCCGGGGCAAAGGCAGCGACAGATAGGCGGACACCTGTGAAAGGACCGCCTCGTCGTTCTTGACCGCCTGCAGGAGCTCCTCCCTCTTTGCGACCAGAGGGGCCAGTTGTTTATCTATCCGCGCCAGTTCCGCTCCGGGATCGCCCGGCATCAGCGCCGGAGCCGGGCGCGGGGCCTCGATCTTCACCGACATCACCGCGGCCATTTCCTGCGCCCTGGCCTGGAGCCTGTCGAACCGTTCGTATTCCCGGGCGACTTCCACCGGCGAAAGACCCTGGATCCCTCCCTCCACCTGCCTGAGATCGACGGGATGGAAAGCCCCGGAAGCCAGCAGGTACGAACTTACGTCCTGCGCCTTGTCCTTTAAAACAACCAGATTGACCAGTTCGAGCGGATCGGTCGTGAACATCAGAAAGTTATAAGGGACAACACGTCGTCCTTCTTCCAACCCAGCCGCTTGGCGTTGAGGACCGAAATGATATTCCTTGTCTCTTTGCGTTTAAGCGTCAGGTAACCAAGCACGGTGCCGATGGAGAACGGAAACCCGGCCAGGGCGCGCTTGACCTGCCTCAGGAGCACTTCGTACAGGAAATTCTCGATCAAATGGATATTCTGCTCCGAGAGGTCTTTAAGACGGCCGTAAGGGCCTATGGCCAGACTTTCCAGGAGCTTGCCCATCCCGTCGGCAGTGTAGTATTTGCGCACTGAATCCCGGTCGATGCGCTCTCCGCCGGGGATGATCCACTCCAGCATATCGCCCATCGGTATATCGTAGTACTTCCGGAGCCTCACCAGCCAGTTTATGTTCTCTATGTCGATCTCGATGCCGAGGATCTTCATCGCCACGCTCTTGTCCTGCTCGGAGAACTTCCCCACCGCCTTGAGCACCCGCTGGTAGTAATCTATGTCGAGCGAGACCTCCAGGTAGAACAGCGAACCGGTCTCCTTGTACTTGTCCCTGCCCCTGGCCAGCGGCCTGAAATACGGGGTCTCCGAAAGCAAGACGATCAGCTCGTTTATATCCTGCGCCTTGAGCAGCTTGCCGTAATCGATCGCATGGAGGATGGTATGGTTCGGCAGGTACTCGGCCGGGTCGACCTGCACCCGCTTATGCCACAGCCGCAGCGCGACCTTGAGCGCCTCGATCTCGTATTTCTCGAGGAGAAGGTCCACGAACTCTTTCTCTGACGGCTGGAGTATCGAAGCCACCTTGCGGAACACATCCTCATCGAAGACGGTGAGCGCTTCCTCGATGCGGTGTATGTCCGGCTCCTCCTTGCTCAGCTTCTCGAACACCGGAGCGTACTGTGTCCTGGCAAGGAAGTCCAGTGCCTCGCGCAGATCACGGGCGGACAGGAGCGACTCGAACGACGGCTCGTCGAGCAGGCGCGAAAGCATCGCGCGGATCTTTGCGTTGGCGTAGGCGTATTTCTTGAGCTGGCTCATAACGTTTTACACCGCCCAGGTGACAAATCCACTGCGCGGCGAATGATTTATTTAGATCTTTATGTCTATGACCTCGGAAAAATACTGCTGGGCGAACCTCGGGATGTCCTTCGACTTCTTCTCCCGCTGAGCGGCCGTCTGCGAGCGCGCTTCGGCGAGCATCTTCTCCTTCTCGGCCTGCTGCGCTTTGAACGCTTCATCCTTCTGTTTCTGAACGTCGCTCTTGGCGTCGCTGACCGCGTTTTCAATAGTGATCGCAGCCTGCTGCCTGGCACGGGTGACCAGCGCGACAGAATCCTGACGCGCCTTTTCGACCTGCTTGCGGGCGTTCTCCTCTTCCTGAAGAATCCTGCTGACTATTTCCTTCATCTGAATCCTAACCTCATGTAAGATGGGGTGTTGGGAATTGAAGCGGGAATAGCGTTCTATTGGATTTATTATTATATCTCCACCCTCAGGAAGTGTCTATATTTTTCTATATAATAGCTAACTTGGGGACGGGTCCCTCGTTAACCCGTCCCCTTTTATACCTTAACCTATCGCCGGTGAACCGCGCTCCTCGGTACGGATACGGATACAGTCCTTGAGGTCGAGGACGAATATCTTGCCGTCCCCTATCTCGCCCGTGCGCGCGCCCTTGACGATGGCCTTGACCGTGGGCTCGAGATAATTATCGTTCACGGCTATATCGACGCGTATCTTTCGCAGCAGGTTGCCCGTTTCCTTTATGCCGCGGTAGACCTCGGTCACGCCTCCCTGCCTGCCATGGCCGAGCACCTCGCTGACGGTGATCAGGTTCACATCGGCCTTGTAGAGCTCCTGCTTGACCTCTTCAAGTCTGTCGGGTTGAATGATCGCGATCACATATTTCATATTGGTCTCCTTATACCCGGCGTTTGATAGGAATTACGCCGGTATACGTCCGTGCGCTATTCGATTACAGTGTATGCCCGTTCATGATGCTGGGTGAGGTCGAGCCCCATCTTTTCATCCTGCTCGTTGACCCGGAGCCCCGTGACCGCCTTGACGAGCAGGCAGATAAGGAACGTTCCGACCCCGGAGAAGACTATCGTCGTCCCGACCGCGATGACCTGGGTCATCAGCTGACCCGGATTGCCGTAGAAAAGTCCGTCGGCTCCCGCAGGGTTGACCGATCTGGTCGCGAAAAGCCCGGTGGCGATCGCGCCCCAAATGCCGCCCACGCCGTGGACGCCGAATACGTCGAGAGAATCGTCATAACCGAGCTTGCTCTTCATGACGGTCACCATGAAGAAGCAGATCACGCTGACCAGAAGGCCGATGATCACCGCACCGATCACGTTGACGTACCCTGAGCCGGGGGTGATGGCTACCAGGCCTGCGACAAGGCCGGTGGCCACACCGAACGTGGTGGGCTTGCCGCTCATCTTCCATTCAAGCAATGCCCAGCTCAGGCCCGCTGCCGCGGCCGCGGTGTTAGTGACCACGAACGCGTTGACCGCGAGGCCGTTCGCCGCGAGGGCGCTTCCAGAGTTGAACCCGAACCAGCCGAACCAGAGAAGGCCGGCGCCGAGCAGGATGAACGGCACGTTGTGAGGCGGATACGCGTGGCCGTCATATCCCCTGCGCTTGCCGAGCATCAGGCAGGCGACGAACGCCGCGATACCCGCGTTGACATGGACGACGGTGCCGCCCGCGAAATCAAGCGCTCCCATCTTCCTCAGGAAACCGCCCACTCCCCATACCCAGTGGCACACGGGATCATAGATGAAGGTTGCCCAGAGAAGCATGAACAGCAGGAACCCGGAGAACTTCATCCTCTCCGCGAACGCGCCAAGGATAAGGGCGGGGGTGATCACCGCGAACATGCACTGGAAGATCATGAACGCCTGATGCGGTATGGTGCCGGCGTAATCCGCGTACGGCTCGAAGCCGACGCCGTTAAGCCCCGCCCAGCTGAACCCTCCCCAGAAGCCCGATCCGGGATGGAATGAAAGGCTGTAGCCGAACAGGACCCATTGGACGCTGATGACGCACATCAGGATGAAACATTGCATCAGGATGCCCAGGATGTTCTTCTTGCGGACCATGCCTCCGTAGAAGAAGGCCAGACCCGGGGTCATCAGAAGAACGAGGGCAGTCGATGCCAGAACCCACGCGGTATCCCCTGCATTCATGTGTACCTCCTTTGCGGTTGTTTTAGAACTTGTATTTTGCGGTTACTCCCCAGTAAACCCTGCTTTTCTGGTTGCCGTCGGCCGGGTCCCTGAGGTGGCTGAACGCGCGCGAATAATTGACGTTGGGACTGACCGTAGCGCTCGCCGTTATCGGAACGGTAAAGCCCGCGGAGAGACCCAGATCCTGTCCGTCCCGGTTGATGAAGTCCTTGTGGTTGAACCCGTAATGGCCGGCGAGATCGAGCGAACAGTTGTACCTGGAGACCGCCACCGGCACTCCGATGCCAAGATTCAGCACGGTATAGGTCCCGTTGCCGCCGCCGTTCTTCGGGTCGCCGTAATCGCGGTAGAAGAAGACCGACGGGCAGGCGGTGATGCCTTTGATCGTACCGATGGTGGGGCAAGGCACGACCGGGAAGGTCAGCCCGAGGTACCATTCCTTGCTGAAGGTATTGGTCCCGGAGAAATCATAATAGGTGTTGCCGGCGGAGAGGGCGTATTTCCCCAGGGCATAGGTGTAATCGAGGGTATAGTCCTGCTCGTCCGACTTAAGCGTATCCTCGTTCTCAAGGTCGTGATTGACCCAGATCTTCGCGGTGAAGACGCCGAAACCCTTGTCGGGGGTGGAAAGGTAATAGCCCGGCTGGATGACCGCGTCGCGGTCAAGGATCATGCCTCTCCAGACATATTTGGTGAAAAAGGAAACATCGCCGGTAGCCGTGAACCCGTTGCCGCTTAAGACCCCCGGGGCCTCGGGCGTCTGTGAAAAAGCCGGTGAGACCATGCACAAGAGAGACATCGCCAGCACTGCTGAGAGTACTCTTTTCATCGCCGCTCCTTGGTTGACCATCTTAAAAATGAAAAGGGCGTCCCAAATCCCGCCCTTCATCGGATTCAAGACGCCTGCGTCTTTAACGTACCATCTGCCTGGTTTTAACAAAAAAAGCGTTCTCCTATACTCTGAGAACGCTCTCTTCCGAGGCACTATCACTGTGCCTCCATCATTACAAGTAACCCGGTCTTACGCCTGGTAACAAAAATCTATTGTATCTTCAGGTCAAGATACTTGCGGCACTTATCGCCGATAGTTTTCTTCATCTTGACCACCCTGACATGGGAAAGACCCACACGGGCGCCGATCTGGCGCGTGGTCAGCCCCTGCGCGAACAGCGGGAGCAGCTTCTTTTCCCGGTCGGTCAGGCCGTTGTTGCAGATCACATCCGCCAGCATCCTGTTGTTGAGCTGCTCGATGAAATCCTCGTGGCGCGGGTCCGGCAGGTCGACGGTCTCTTCAGCGTTGTCGAGGCATAAGCGGCTGAACCGGTCCTTGCTCATCCGGATATGGTTCTGGAGATGGAAATAGCAGCCCTGGAGGATGTAGCTCTCCGTCTTGTCCGCGAACGCGCCGCTGTTGAAATTCTTCCACAGGAAGACCACCGCCTCCTGGAACAGGTCCTCCTCATCCATCGAGGAGAATCCCCGGTTCAGCTTGTAGGCGATCGCCCTGAGCTTGGGAGTGAGCCATTTGAGGAAATCCTCGAACCCCATTATTTGGTTTCCTTTTTCCTGAAAACGCCCGCGCATTCTGGATATTTGTTGGTGATCGGCATCCTGCGGTCCCTGCCGAACGCCTTCGGCGTGATCTTGATGCCGGGAGGAGACTGCCTTCTCTTGTATTCGCTGCGGTCGACAAGGCAGAACACCCTGCGCACGGTATCCTCGTCGAATCCCATCTTGAGGACGTCCGAATAATGCTTGTCCTCCTCCACATTGGCCTTGAGGATGCGGTCAAGTATCCCGTACGGCGGGAGCGAATCCGTGTCTTTCTGATTGGGCCGCAGTTCCGCGGTCGGCGCCTTCTCCATGATCCTCTGCGGAATGACCGGCTTGAGCGAGTTGCGGTAGCGGCACAGCTCGTACACCAGCATCTTGGGCACGTCCTTTATGACCGCCAGGCCTCCCGCCATGTCGCCGTAGAGCGTGGCATAGCCGACGCTCATCTCTGACTTGTTGCCGGTGGTCAGGACCAGCCACCCGAACTTGTTCGAGAACGCCATCAGTATGTTCCCCCTGATGCGCGCCTGCAGGTTCTCCTCGGTGATATCCCTCGGGCAGCCCTGGAAATGCGGCTCCAGCATCAGCAGGTAGCTCTTGAAGATGTATTCGATCGAGACGACCGAGAAATGTATGCCGAGATTATGCGCCAGCTGGCGGGCGTCCTCTTCCGATTCCCTTGAGGAATAGCGGGAAGGCATGAAAAGGGTGTTGACGTTCTCCACACCCAGCGCATCCGCCGCGAGCGTGGCGACCAGCGCCGAATCCACGCCGCCGCTCAAACCCACGACCACCTTGGAAAAACCGTTCTTGGCGACATAATCCCTCAACCCCAGGCAAAGCGCGTCGTACACCTCTTCTTCCTTGCCCGGCCGGATGATCTCGTGCTTCGGCAGGGGCTCCCTTTGCTGGACAGGGTTGCCGTGGACTTTGACACTGCGGCGGGGGATCGCGGTGGACTGCTTGACCGGCAGGTCCACGCAGAAAAGCTCTTCCTTGAACGCGGCCCCGCGGGCAAGGACTTCGCCTTTGGCATCCACGACCAGGCTCTGGCCGTCGAAGACCAGCTCATCCTGGCCGCCCACCAGATTCAGATAGACCATCGGGATGCCGAGCTTGCGCGCCCTGGCGCGCACGTATTCTTCACGCTCGACCCCTCTTCCCGCGTAGTAAGGGGAAGCGTTGATAGTCACGATGGCCCGGGCTCCTCCCTTCACTTCCGCGGTAAGTGGACCGGGCTGCCAGATATCCTCGCAGATGGTCACCCCGAAACAGCATTTGTCCATCGCGCAGAGGAGCGGCTCGGTCCCGCCCTCGAAATACCGTTTTTCGTCAAAGACCCCGTAATTGGGCAGGCAGACCTTGTGGTAGACCGCCCTGATCTTCCCGGAATCGATGACGGCCGCCGCATTGTACAGTTTTCCGCCCTGGCTGTCGACAAAACCCACGATCGCGGTGATGCCCTCGATATCTTTCGCGAGCTCGCGGACCCGCTCGAGGTTGTCCAGGACGAACGAGGGCTTAAGCAGCAGGTCCTCAGGAGGATAGCCGGTGAGCGCAAGCTCCGGGAAAAGGACAATATCAGCCCCCTGCTCCCTGGCCAGGTCCTTGAAGCGCAGGACCTTCTCCGCGTTGCCGGCGAGGTCGCCGACCCTGCAGTCGATCTGCGCGCATGCTATCCTGAGTATCGAATCCGCCATAGTGTCCGTATACCCCGCACTTGCGGGGAATTGCGCGGGTATGCGCCCGTGCGCAAATAAAAAAACGTCCTTATATACATTATACAGCCGATGTATTCAGGACGTCTTTATCCCCAAAAAAAACGTTCGCCGTCACTGGCGAACGTCATTGTTCCCTCTTTCGCTTATAAGTATACCATTCCATGGCGGTTTGTCAAGCCTGGATCTTCCCCCGACAAAACCCTTGACTAAGCTTCTTTTTAACCTATTATGGTAACCGAAAACTAAATTACAGGAGAGTGACAATGGAAAAGAGAAGCGGAAACCGTATTCCCCTCAATCTGAAAGTAGATTTTTCTCTCGCCGACGTCACCGACTGCCCCGTCAGGGAAACCACCACGAACAATCTGAGCGCGGGAGGCGTACTCCTGGTACTCAACGAACCCCTGCCGATCACCACCGTCCTCAGAGTGGTCATCCACAGCCCCCGGCTCCTCGCCCCCATCATCACCAGATGCAGGGTCGTTTGGGTCAAGGAGATCAAGCAGGGCCAGCTTTACGAGATAGGCACCTCCTTCGAGCAGATCGGGGCGAAAGACCTCGAATTCATCAAGCAGTGGACCAAGACCGTCGACCTTGACGGCCTGCTGGCCGCCGCGGTCAAGAAGAACGCCTCCGACATCCACCTGGTAGGAGGCCACGCCCCGGTCGCGCGCATCTACGGCGAACTCACGGCCATGCCGGGCAGACCGCTGACCGCGGAAGAGGTGCGGGGCCTGATCCACGGCCTGCTGACCGAAGAACAGCGCGCCAGGTTCGAGGAGGAACTCGAGCTGGATATATCCTACGCCAATGATACCGGCCGCTTCCGCGTCAATGTGTTCCAGGAAAAAGGGCAGCTGGGAGCAGCGTTCAGGTACATTCCTCCCGAGATAAAATCCTTCGATGAACTCGGCCTCCCCCATGTCCTGGCGGAACTGGCCCGTAAGCCAAAGGGGCTCGTTCTGGTCACGGGCCCGACCGGCAGCGGCAAAAGCACCACCCTCGCCGCCATGATCGAGCTGATCAACCGCGAGAAAAAAGCGGTGATCATGAGCCTCGAGGAGCCGATCGAGTTCCTCTACAAATCGAAGCGCAGTATCATCACTCAGAGGGAGATCGGCATAGACTCCCGCTCTTTCACCGACGCCCTCAAGTACGTTGTCAGGCAGGACGTGGACGTCATCCTGATCGGCGAGATCCGCGACCTCAATTCCATCTCGGTCGCCCTCACCGCCGCGGAAACCGGCCACCTGGTCCTGACCACGCTCCATACCATAGACACGATGACCAGCCTCAACAGGATCATTGACGTCTTCCCCGCCAATCAGCAGCAGCAGGTCAGATACCAGCTCGCCGAAACGCTCCAGGGAGTCGTCTCGCAGATGCTTCTGCCGCGTGCGGACGCGCCTGGCAGAGCGGTCGCTACCGAAGTCCTGGTCTGTACCTCCGCCGTCGCCAACCTGATCCGCCGTTCGAAACACGAGGAGATCCGCAATTTCCTCGAGACCGGCCACCAGTACGGCATGCACACGATGGACAAGTCCCTCCAGGACCTGTACACGAAAGGCATGATCTCGCGGGAGACGGTGCTCACCTACGCCAAAGAATTACATAAGTATCTCTAGCTTGTAGACGTTGTATGTAAGTTAAAAGAAAACAGGGAGTTACAAAACAAACATATTTGTTTTGCAACTCCCTGTTTCCCTAAAACTTACATACAACATACAACGTCTATGAAACTGTCGTCGGCAGCGCCAAAGGTTTACTTCCCCTCTCCCTCTTCCTCGTTCCCGATCTCGACTTTCTTGATCAGCTTGAGATTGCTGTCGTACTTATAGAGGTCGTCACCGTAAAGGACGATCACGCCGCCCTTGTTGGAAGGGACTATAGCCGCCGCGCGTCCGCCCATCATCTTCCCGCACTTCTGCATGCACATGCCCATCCCCCCGCCTTTCCCCATGGGGCTCATGCCTTTTCCCATGCCCATGCCTTCTCCCTCGCCTTTTTCGGCCAGATACGGGCATTTGCCGGAACCCATCGAAGGCGGCATCATCATGTGGCTTTCGTTCTTTTCCTGCCTGGTTGCGTTCTGCTGCGTGGCATTCTGGTCCTGCGCAAGGCAAGCGGCGGGCAGCGCGAGGCAGAACATGATCAAGACGATTCTCTTACCCATGGTAGACCTCCTTTTGTGGGGGATCGGTTTAATACTCTATTTTATACCCTGGTAGGCATGATGACAAACGGAATGCCTTCGCGGTAGAGCTTGCGCTGGATGGAAAGGACGGTGTAGTTGTGCAGGAAACGCGTGAAATAGGTGTCGCTGGGGAATATCAACTGGCCGCCAAAAAAGACGGAGTTGGGATATTTCCCCCTTATCTGCGGAGCGAGCTTGACCATGGCGTCCACTACGTCGATGCCAAGCGTGTGGAAAGAGTCGGCGTGATAGTTGTTCTTCCTCATGAACGTCACATACCGGCCCAGGTCCTGACGCACGCGTTTCTCAAGGTTGTTGATCTCGTCAGTGCCCTTGAACGTGCCCACGTCGACCACTCCCACTTCCACGAAGATGAAGTTCTTGAAGCCTCCGAACATGCGCAGTACGGCGAACAGGGTGTGAAGGCCGAGGCCGTCGAAACCGCGCACCAGCATGACCGCGGTCTTGTCCTTCGGATTGAACGGCTCGTGCTGGCGTTCCTTGGCGAGGCTGGCCATGAAATCCTGGTCTGAAAGCTCGGCAGCCACCACCAGCGTATTAAGCCTCTTAAGGAGCTCTGCCGTCTCCCGATAATGCTTCTTGATCTGGAACGCTAAGACCACAAAGAGGCCGGTGATAAGCAGCGTAAGCCACCCTCCCTCCTTGAACTTGAACACGAGCATGGACAGCAGGATGAAAGCGGTCAGCCCCAGACCGATACCATTGATGGCCAGCTTCCGCCCCCAGCCCTTTTCCGTCGAACGGACCATCCACCAATGGCGCACCATGCCCAGCTGGGAAAGGGAGAACGTGATGAACACGTTGATCGAGTAAAGGACGACCAGGAAACTGACCGAGCCGCGGCTGAAAAACAGCAGGAAGAGCGAGAGGCAGCTCATCAGGAAGATGCCGTTCTGGATCACCAGCCGGTCGCTGAGCATCGAGAAACGCACAGGCATCCAGCGGTCCTTGGCCATGTTAGCCATGACACGGGGACCGCCGAGGAACCCGGTCTGCGCCGCGACGAACAGGAGCGTGGCTTCGGCAAACAGCGCGACAAAAACGAATATTTTCCCCCAGCCGCCGCCCCAGTCTGCCGTCGCCGCTTCAAAAAGCACGGCGTTGAGCGTCTTGCCCGGGGCCATGCTGACCTGATAAAGCAGGTACGCCACCATAAGCCCGAGGACGACGAACGAAAGCGAGACCGCCATATACGTCATGGTCCGTTTCGCGGTCTGCACTTTCGGCTCGCGCAGCTCCGGCATACCGTTGCTCACCGCCTCTATACCTGTGTAGGTACCGGCTCCCAGGCTGTAGGAACGCAGGATCAGGAACATGACCCCTACGAAACCTACCTGGCTCAGGGTCGACCGCAGGTCGGTACGGGTCGTCAGGGCCAGCCCGGAAAAAGTGGGATAGTGCTTGAGTATCGCGTAGGCGATTATGAAGATATGGGTCAGGAGGAACACCAGGAAGATCGGGACCAGAGGCATCACCGATTCCTTGACGCCCCTCATGTTCGCCACAGTCATGAAGATGAGGATCGCGATCGCGAACGCGAGCCGGTAATGATACAAATGAGGGGGCAAAAGGCTGAAGACAGCGTCGGCGCCGCTGGCGATGGAAACCGTTACGGTGAGGACATAGTCGATTATAAGAGCGCAGCCCGAGACCATGCCCACGGTGGGCGAAAGCAGCTTGCTGGCGACAAGATACCCGCCTCCCCCTGTGGGGAACTGCTCTATGATCTGCGTATAGCTGCTGCTGATGACGAGGATGGTGATGACGGAGGCGAGGGCGACGAAGATGCTCAGGTAATGGTGGCCTCCCAGCGCGACAAAGGCTTCCTGGGGGCCATAGCATGAGGACGAAAGGCCGTCGGCTCCCAGCCCGACCCAGGCGAAGAAAGCGACAAGCGATAGGTTATGGAAAAGGCGCCGGTCCCGGAGATTACGCTCCTGGCCGACAAGAAAACGCCATACCCTGTGCAAAAGTCCGGTTTCGTTCTTCTGGTCCATTGTGAACGGGTCCTAGCCTTGCCGCTGGGCCGCGGCGATGTCGAGGTTCCTGACGCCGATCGCGTTGAGGACATCGAGGACTGACACGACGTCCTGGAACCTGACCAGTTTCTCGGAGCGGATGACGACGGAGACGTCGGGGTTGTCCCTGTACCGCTGACCGATCCGTTTCTTCAGCTCTTCCCTCGTCACCACCTCGTCATTCAGGTAGACGATCCCCTCATCGGTGATCGTGACGAACGCCGGCCCCTTGTCCGCGGAGGACTTCGCGCTCTGCGCCTCCGGCAGGTCCACCTTGACGTTGATACTGCCCTGCGAGATGAGCGGGGTGGCGATCATGAAGATGATCAGGAGCACGAGGATCACGTCCGTGAACGGCGTGATGTTTATCTCGGCTTCGACTTTCCTCCGTATCCGTTTGTGCTGGATCATTTTTTGGTCAGCAGATTCAAAGTCTCGGAGGCGCTCAGCTCCATATCGGTGGCAAAGGTCTCGATCCTGCGGCTGAAATAGTTATAGGCGATGACGGCGGGGATGGCGACGGCAAGCCCGGCGGCGGTGCAAACCAGCGCCTCGGAGATGCCGTTGACGACCACGTTTATGCCGCTGCCGCTCGAAGCGGCGATGTCCCGGAAGGCGCGGATGATGCCCAGGACGGTGCCAAAGAGGCCGATGTAGACCGCGGTGCTGCCGATGGTGGCGGTGATGCTGGTAAAGCGCTCAAGCGCCGCAGTTTCGATGATCATCTGCCGTTCCATGCAATCACTTATCTCCTTGTCCGGGGCGCCTTTGGCGTCCAGCCCGGCAAGCACGACGCTGGCGAACGGCGCCTGGGTAAGATGGCAGACGGCCTTGGCCTTATCGGCGCCGTGTTTGGCAAACTCGCTGCGTATCTGGCCCATGAAATCGGCGCGGCGCACCCGTGACCGCTTCCTATAATAGAGGACCCTTTCGACTATGACAGTCAGGGAAAGGAGCGAACAGAGCAGAAGCACATATATCGTGACGCCGCCGGCTTTAAGGACATTCCAGATCATTGTCGGGCTCCTTGATTAGCGGGTATCGTGATAACGGACGTATAGTATTCAGAGTAGTCTACTTCCAAAGGCGGGAATTGTCAAGAACTGGTGGTTTTGGCCGATACGCGCCTCTTTTTGAGGTAAAACAGCGTGCCCAGGACCGCCGCGGCAAGCGCCAGCCCCAGGAACGCGAGCTTGTAATACTTGACGAAGAACGAGCCGAAAAGCGCCAGCAGGAATATCCTCGGCAGGACGCCGATGAGGGTGAAAATGACGAAGACGACAAGCGGGGTCCGGACGATGCCGGAAGCGATCGAGAACACCTTGAAGGGGATGACCGGGGTCAACCTCCCCCCCAGCACTCCCCAGGCGCCGTATTTTCTCGCAAATGACTCCGCTTTCTCAAGGTGGTGAGGTTTTATGAAGAAATATTTCCCGAACTTGAGTATGAAGGGATACCCGGCATACCGCCCGAGGAAATAGCCGCAGATACCTCCCAGGGTGGAACCGATACCGCCGAAGATGATGATCGAAGGCAGCGGAACGCCGATGGCGCCCGCTCCGACGATGATAAGCTCCGACGGTATGGGGACGATGCTCGATTCCAGGAACATCGCGGCGAAAACGCCAAGATCCCCCCAGCGGGAGACGAGGTCAAGAAGTTGGCCCTGCAGCAGTTGTTCGTTCATGTTAACACTATAACAAACAGGCGCCGGACCGGCAAGGAATAGTTATCTCCTGCTCTCGAGCTTACCGCCGCAGCCGATCGTGAGGATGTCACCGATATCAGCCCTGATGATACCGAAATCCTTCGGGAACGCTATCTCCACCATCTTGCTTTTCCTGTTGGCTTCCAGGCTGGCAAGGACACGGTCGGCTGTAAGGCTTATCTCACGCTGCTCCAACAGCCCGATCAGCCTGTCGTACTCCTTGCCTTTCCTGAGCAGCCGCGCCGTCCCGTTGAGCTGGAACCCCTCGAGCGTATCATAATTCAGCACTGCCAGTGACAGCACCGGCTGCCTCGAAAGGTTGTCCCAGGTCTTACCGAGCACGAAGTCGGCCAGGAAGAGCGTATCACACTCGACGCTTATGAGGAATTTGGGGGCCACATAGGGTTTTCCGCCATCGTAGACGGTGGCGACATAAAGGAATTCGGCCGTCCGGAGGAATTGCCGCAGACTTTCGCTGAGCAGGCTCATGCTAGGCAGTCTTTCTTGGATGCGGGATGGGGCATGTATGTTTCTCCCATACCTGCTCGATGAATCTGTTCCTGCCCGAGCCCTCTCGGTAAAGCTGGTAACGCATGGGCTGTTTCTCGTAATACTCCTGATGATACTCTTCAGCGGGATAGAACTTCACGGCGGGAAGGATCTGCGTAACGACCGGCGCGGGAAAAAGGCCGCATTCCTGGACTTCTTTCCTCGATTCCTCCGCGACCTTCTTCTGCGCTTCATCGAGATAGAAAACAGCGGTGCGGTACTGCGTGCCGCGGTCCGCGAACTGGCCACCGGCGTCCGTCGGGTCGATCTGCCGCCAGAAGATCTCCAGAAGCTGGCGGTAGGTTATCTTATCGGGGTCATACGTGACCTCGACCGCCTCGTAGTGGCCGGTCTTGCCCGAGCATACCTCCGGAACCGCGTCGATGACGCCCTTGTTATACTCAAACGCCGCTTTTTCTTTTCTCATAAAAAAGCCTCCTCCTTATATTTTACCTCGTCTCGGGAGAGGCTTAAATATATTTGAGGATCTTCTTCCAGGCGTTGAGTTTCCTGCGGTAGCTCATCGCGGCGTGGGCGGGACTTGTCTGGGGAAGGTATTCGACGTGGGTTCCGGGGAAGGAGAAGTTCTCATGAAAAAGCTTCTCGGCCTTGTGGCCGTTGAGGAAGATAGCTTTAAGCTCGGGATGGGCCTTTACCATCCGGGGTATCCGGTTAAGCTTCCGGGGTACGATGGAAATATCCTGGCTCCCGACGATCGAACATTCATCGACGACGTCCCAGAGCCCAATCGCATGCTTTTTCAGCAGCGCTTTCCTTGCTTGGTACCGGTCCGGCACCTTGCCGCCGTTGAGCAGGTCTCCCATGATCCGCCAGAAAGCGTTATGGGGATTCGCGTACGACTGTTTCTTCTTCCTGGCCATGGCACCGGCGAAGGACCCAAGGATAAGCACTTTCACCCGTTTCCCCTCGATCGGTCCCAGGCCTTTCACGCATTTTCGTTCCATGGGAGACTATTTCTGTCCCGCCCCGATGAGACCGCCCGCGATCGCGTCGGGGTCGTCGAGGATGGATCTCCTGGCTTTGCGGTCAAGGCTATAGGGGACGAAAACGCGGTGGTCGACGGGGCAGACAAAGCCTTTGACCGGAGCCGCGGCTGGCGCCCTGGTATTGACGAAGATTATCTCACCCTTCTTCTGCCTCTTCCCGTCCTTGGGCGATATCCTGGGTCCGTAGACTATCGGCAGAGGAAGCAGCTGCACCCGCCTGTGCTCCGGACACCTGCCGAACTTCAACTGCTTGCGGATGTACTCCAGCATCCGGTCGTTGAACTTGACCGCCTCCCGCTGTCCTGCCTGCAGCGCACCGGTCTTGAACTGAATGGCAAGGGTTATGTCGCCCCTGTCCACGATGGGAGCGTTCGTGCAGGGACTGGCGTAAAAGAAGACCTTACCATCCCAGATATATATCTCCGCGAGCCTGGCGATGGCTTCATCGCTCATCCCGCTCAGGTCATTCTTGGCTTCCGTTACCTGGGGCACGCCGAATACATCCTCATCTTTGACGGTATCCGCGGTAGTGCAGCCGGCAAACAGGACCAGCATCAATGTCAGTACCGTCATGCTCTTGCCCATTTTACCGGTCCTCCTTCCTCTGGAAAAGTACCGCATGCCATTTCCTGCGCCCCATCGCCTTCACTGCCCGTATCCTCCTGTCGACGAACCGCCGGCGGAAAGAGCCGTAATTCTGGTTTGAGATACCCGAGACGGCCAGCCAGCCTCCCGGCTTGACCAGCGGGATCAGCCTGTCCTTGAACTTTATCAGGTCTTCCGTGAAAAGGTTGGCGGCGACGAAACTGAAACGGCGGGCGGACGCAAAACGGGCGAAATCGGCGGCCCGCAGATGACGGTCGGGACAACCGTTGCGGCGGAAGTTCCTGCGCGCCGTCTCCACCGCCTGAGGGTCGTTATCGATGGCCCGGATGAAATGCGCGCCGTACGCGCAGGCGATCAGCGAAAGGATCCCCGAACCGGTCCCGATATCGAGGAAATCGCCGAGGTCCTCCCTGTGCCCGCGGATCATCTGCGCCACCATTTGAGTAGTGGCATGCAGGCCGGTGCCGAAAGCGGATGTGGTATCGAGGCGCAAACCCCTCACTCCGGGAGGCGCCGACTCCCCCTGTTCCCAGACGGGGATGATCCGGATATCCCGGGTGATGTTGAAAGGCTTGAAGTATTTCTTCCAGCGGGTCTTCCAGTCGCTGTCCTTGAGACGGATCAGGGAATAGGAAATACCTTTAAGCTTAAGGGCCTTGACCGCCTCTGCGGTCACCCGCGCCTGACGGGCCGAATCCACGAACACGGAAAGGGAGCGTTTGCCCTTCTCCTCTTTCTCGGATATCTTTTCCAGGGGGATGCCTCCCTTCAACAGCAGCAGACGCAGCAGTTCCGCCTGTCCCTTGCCGCTCTCCCTGAGCCTGAACCGGACCTCGATCATTTCCCCCTCCTTTCCAAAGACAGGACGACGGAAGCGGCGGCATGGCTCGGGATGATCTTCCAGTAGGCCTGCAACAGGCGCGCCGTCTCCTCTTTTTCTTTGATGACAAAGCCGTGTTTGCGGTAAAAGGCGACTGCCCAATGCGCGGCTTCCCACGTCCCTACCAGGACCTGATTGCGCGCACGTTTGAGCAGATGCTTGAGCAATCTCCCTCCGACGCCTTTACCCTGTTCTGAGCCGGCGACGTAGGCGTGGCGTATCAGCGTCACCTTCTCCAGCTCCTGTATCCCCATCACGCCCTTGAGCTCGCCGCCCTGTTCAAAGCCCCAGAACACAACGCCCTCGCAGATCTCATGCCAGAGCTCATCAGCGGGCATGTACGGTTCTTTCCAGCATTCAGAAGGGATCACACCTTTGTAAACGGCGGCAGCATCATTGATGATCTCCAGCATCCGCTCGAGATCTTTGGAAGTGCATTTCCTGATCATTGCGGCGGGATCTCCGATAAGGTCGGCACGAACCAGGTCAGAACAGTATAGTATTTCGTATCCACGAACACCCACAGTTGATGGTCTTTACCGCTTTGTGGCAGGAAATGGACCGCGAGGAAATTCTTCCCCTGCAGTTTTTCCCACTGGTCCTTGTGCCTGAGCGTGAAATCGGGAGAATGGGAGGTGAACAGGTCCCAGCCGGCGTCATCGATAGTGACCTTCATCGAGGCCGGGTCGAACCCAAGCTCCACTGCCTTGGCCCCCGCAGCCGCAACTGCCCGCGCCCGGAGCTCGGGGTCGGTAAGCGGCAAAAAAGGCCCGCTCTGAGCATCGGGTCCATAATCCGCCTGCCTCAGGTACGCGGTCCCCGTCTTATGCGCGAACGGGAGCCTGTCGATCCAGGCCTTTTTGAGATAAGCGCGGTTGGTGAAGACGATCGTCACCGCCAGCGCGCCCAGTACTATCAGTTTGATCTTGCGCATCATGCTCATTTCCCGTCGAGAAACCGGTCAAAACAAAGTGGCATCAGGCACATTGCCGCAGCCGGTACAGGCGATATAATAAAATTGAGATTTGGGACAAGTCATGAGAGTACCTCTTCCGTCGAAGGGCGGAAAAAAAATAGGATGGGCTGTTCTAGACCCCGCATCATCCTATAAAGGTATAAAAAGCCCATGGCTTGTCCACACTAGGACAGGAGTATGAGAGTGCCTCTGCCTGCGGGCAGATAAAAAATGGGATGGGCGTTCTAGACAACATCCCTTCCCATAAAGGCACAAAAAGCCCATATTCCTGTCCTTTTTTTTCGCCACGTGGCGAACACCCTCGTATCCAAAGTTATTTTATCATAAAAAAGGGCGGGTTTAAATCAAATGAGGCCCGCGGCGCAGTGTAAGACCAAGCCCGGGCCGTGTCAGGTCCGGCTGGACAAGACCGTCGCGCGGGGTCACCGCCCCTTCGAACAAGAAGTTTTCCAGATGGGATTGCCCCGGCTCGTAGACAAGATGACGGGCCATGGGGAGACAGGCACAGATAGATGCGTGAAGCGACGGCGCACCCTGGACGCCAAAGGAGATATGGGCCGCTGCGCAGCCATCGCACGGTCACATAAGGCTGGATCCTGCGCATCCCGTAATGCTGCCATGGTTTTCCAGCAGTCTCCGGGCTCGAGGATGTCCCTTTCCAGAGGTGCCGGCGCCAGGCGGTCCCTTATAAAACGCGTTACGGGCTTGCCTCCGTACGTGTAGCCTAAACCCAGATCTCTTCCGTTACGAACGGTCACCATGACCATATCCGTTCCACCTTCACACCGCACTTCGTTCACGGTGATTTCGTCGACCCTGATCATCCCGTCGTTCCTCCTTCTTCTCCCATTATTAACTTGATCGGAGCAGACAGGAATAGGTATTTTCTGTTTTTTACTGATCTTGCTATGGGAAAAACTGTCAGGAACGGCGGGCGGAGAAGGTCAGAAAGGCGTCGAGCGCGGCGGGGAACGGCGAGAGCGTGCGGCGGATGACCCCCTGGAGCGCGGAGACACAGACACCGTAATTGGTTATCGGCACCTTCATTTCGCGGCACTTCCCGATGCGGTGAAGCATCTCCCTGCGGGTGAGCATGCAGCCCCCGCAGTGGATGACCAGCTTGTATTCACCGAGGTTTTCGGGGTAATCGCGGCCGGCACAGACGTCGACGGCGAGGTCGCAGCCGCAGTACTGCCTTAACCAGCGCGGGATCTTGACCCTGCCGATATCGTCCTCGATGGCGTGATGGCTGCAGGCCTCGGCGATAAGCACGCGGTCTTGCGCCTTCAGGCTGTCGATGGCGGCGGCACCGCGGGCGGCCTCGTTCAGATCGCCCTTGAAGCGTGAGAAAAGAACCGAGAAGGTCGTGCATTTGACGGAAGGCGGCGTATCGGCGGTCATCTTCAGCACCACCTGCGAATCGCACACGACGAGGTCAGGCGGCGCGTTCAGCCGGGCGAGCAGGGCGGGATATTCACGCTCCTTTACCACCATCACGGCGCTGTCGTTGTCCAGCGTCTCACGGATCGCCTGGACCTGTGGCAATATGAGGCGGCCTTTCGGCGCCTGAAGGTCAATAGGCACGATAAAGACCGCCAGACCCCCGGAAGGCACCAGATCGCCGAGGAGCGGCGGCGGGTTCAGGAAACTGTCCGGACAGACATCGAGCAGATGTTTCTTGAGCGGGTTGATAGAGGCATCACGGCCCGCAAGATCAAGGCTGGAACACTGGATAAGGCGGCACGATATTTTTTCCAGGTTCTTGAGGAACTCCGGCGAAGGCCTCTTCAGGTCGGTCTTATTGACGACCAGGATGACCGGCGTCTCCCTCTTTTTCGCTTCAGCGGCGATCTCATCCTCGTACGCGCCCCAGGCGTCCGGCTCGAGCATCAGCACGATCACATCCGAACGGTCGAAGATCTTGCGTGTCTTCTTCAGGCGCAGTTCAGCCAGTACTGAGGTATCGTCGATGCCGGCGGTATCGAGGAAGACCACCGGCCCCAGCGGCAGAAGCTCCATCGCCTTTTCCACCACATCGGTGGTGGTGCCGGGGACAGGCGAAGTGATGGCCACATCCTGGCCCGCGACCAGGTTCAGGAAGCTCGATTTCCCGACGTTGGTCCGTCCAAAAAGGCCTATCTGTAATCTGAGCGACTTAGGCGTCTTCATAGATACGGGGACGTTCCCCGAAGGGACACCCCTGTTTTTGTAATTATCTGGTACTCAACTAGTTGAAAAATGGTTTTTTGCAAGGGGTGTCCCCTTTGGGAACGTCCCCGTTTTTATATCCGAGCGCAGTCAGGTATTCGGGCGAGAAGGCCTTGTCGACCGTTTCCTTGCCAAGCTTCCCCTCAAGAAAAATCCTCAGGTTGTCCTTCCCCGAAGCTTCGAAATCCTTGAGAAGCTCCTGGGCTTTCTTATATCCGACCACCGGAAGGAGCGCAGTGATCAGCATGGGGTCCTTTTCCAGATATTCCCTGCAGCGTGCCTCGTCGGCCTTTATTCCCTCGACATGAGTGGCTAGACGCGGGACGATGTTCAGCAGGATATCGATAGAGCCGAGCAGCGCGTCAGCCAATAGCGGGAGGAATTCGTTGATCTGAAGCGAAGCTCTTGATGCGGCTTCAGTCACCAACCCGTCGCGGGCGATCACCTCAAGCCCCGCCTGCATCGCGGCCTCGAGCATCACCGGGTTGACCTTGCCGGGCATGACCGACGAGCCGGCCTGGAGCGCCGGAAGCCTGATCTCTCCAAGCAGACTGAGAAGTCTCAGGTCATTGCTGATCTTTATCAGGTTCGAGGCGCATGCTTTCAGGATCCCCGACACCTCGACGAACGCGTCGGAGTTGGCGGTCTGGTCGACCATGTTCTCACCGCGCGCAAGACCGAAGCCGGTAAGTTCGCGGAGCTTGTCGCTGACCAGGAAGATGTAACTGCGGGGCGCGGTCAAACCCGTTCCGACTGCGGTTCCCCCAAGATTTATCTGACGCAGGCGCTCCTCGCACTTAAAAGTCCGCCACCGGTCGCGGGCGAAAGCCTCGGCGAACGCTGAGAATTCCGCGCCAAGCGTCATCGGTACTGCCTCGCGCAACTCGGTCCTGCCGATCTTGACCACACGCGCGAATTCCTTTTCTTTCTTCTGAAAAGCTCCCTGGAGAACGGCAACAGCCTGGCTGAGCTCGCGGAACTTATAGATCGCGGCCACTTTGAGCGCGGTGGGATAAACGTCGTTGGTCGACTGGTTGAGGTTGACGTCCTCGATCGGGTCGACCGGCCGGCAATCGCCTTTTTTCCCGCCGAGCAGCTCATTTGCGCGGTTGGCGATGACCTCGTTGAGATTCATGTTGGTGGAAGTCCCGGCCCCTCCCTGCAGCGCGTCAACGGGGAACTGGTCCGCAAGTTTCCCCCCGATGATCTCGTCGCAGACCTGAATGATCGCGTCGGCTTTCTTCTTATCGATAAGCTCGAGCTCGGCGTTAGCAAGACAGCACGCCTTTTTGACTATAGCCATCCCCCGGATCAAAGCAGGGTTCATCTTGCGGCCGCTGATATTGAAATTCTGGACGGCACGCTGAGTGTGGACGCCGTAGTAAGCGTCGGCTGGCACTTCTAACTCGCCTAACAGATCCTTCTCGATGCGCATCTTCATAGATGTCCCTTTTAACCACCGTCTTAAAAGCTTAGATCCCTGTCGCCGCGCTTGATACGCTCCCAGTACTCAAGGGTCTGTTCGAGAAGGTGAGGCGTGAAATCCCGCGGCACCCTGCTCCGGACCTCCTCGAGCTCCTTCTGTATGATCGCCGCGCCGATCTCCTGTGTCTGCGGACTGGCAAAATCGCAGAGCCATTCCTGGAACGTGAGGATGGCGTTGAGCTTGCAGAAGCATCCTTCCTTCCCTGTCTTGAGCAGGGTCATGATGTTCTTGCCGGTCCGGCCGCAGCGGTAACCCGCCGTGCAGAACGAAGTGATGTAATCCATGGAGGCCAGTTCCCGTATCACTTCATCGAGCGAACGGTCGTCACCCAGGATGAACTGCTGGCGCGCCTCCTCCTGACCATTTTTGCTTTCAGCATATGCCCCGATACCAAGGCGGGTCGAAGCGTCCCTCTGCGTGCACATCGGCAGCACCGAACGGATCATCGACGGTGTTTCCCGGCAGGTGACGATCAGCCCGGCGTACGGGATGGAAAGGCGCAGGACGGCGATAACCTTCCTGAAATCTTCGTCAGAAACGCGGTGGGGTGATCTTTCCACGGTGAATTCCGCGTTCGAAGCGGGTTCGAGGCGCGGAACGGATACGGTATGCGGCCCGAGGCCGAACCGCTTCTCCAGGTCGCGCGCGTGGCAGAGCATGCCCATCACCTCGAACTTCCAGTCATACAGGCCGAACAGCGCACCGATGGCCACATCGTCGATCCCGGCTTCCATCGCCCGGTGAAGGCTGTAGAGACGCCACTTGAAATCCGATTTAAGCGTGCCGTACGGATGAAGCCGGGCGTAGGTGGCATGGTGGTAGGTCTCCTGGAAGACCTGGTAGGTCCCGATCCCCGCTTCCTTGACCTTGCGGAAATCAGCGATATCCATCGGCGCGGCGTTGACGTTGACCCGGCGGATCTGCCCCTCCCCTGAACGGGCCCTGACCTTCACGCCGTAGATGGTCTTCATCGCGTCGCAGATATAATCCGCTCCGGACGAAGGATGCTCTCCGCAGACGAGGATAAGACGCTTGTGGCCTATATCGCCGCAGAGTATCCTCGTCTCCTCCTCGATCTCCTTCAGCGAGAGACGACGCCGCTTCATCCTGTCGTTCTCTGAACGGAAACCGCAATACGCGCAGTTATTGACGCAAAGGCTGCTGACATAAAGGGGAGCGAAGGTGACCACGCGGTTATCGTAGACCCTGTTCTTGATCTTAGCCGCGGCGTCAAAGACCTCTTGCCACAGCCCTTCATCCTTGAGATTAAGCAGACAGGCGGCCTCCGCCGGCAGAAGCGTCTCGACAGAGAGCGCCTTGGCGATTATCTCCCTGATCCGGGCGGGATCAGGATGCGCCTGTTTGAGCTGTTCCTCGATCAGGCGGTCATCGATGAAATCCCTGCCGCCTTCCAGGTAACGCGCTGCCTCCTGCGGCTTGATGACGCCTTCCTGCCACGTTTTTTCACATTCAGTGAGTTTCATAGTGATCTTTAGACTTTGGCGAGGGCGGTCTTGACGGTGACGTTCTTGATCTGGCCGAGCTTGCCGGTCAACGCGCCGATCTGGTCGTTCGTGCCGTCGACGATCAGGGTGATGATGTTCACCCCGCGCTTCTCATAGGGGAAGCCCATCCTGCCGACGATGATGCTGCCGAACTGGGTGAGGATGTCGTTGACCTGCGGCGCGACCTGCTCTCGCTGTCTCACTATCGTCACTACCACGCCGATCTGTTTATCCATGCGTTCTCCCATAAAAACAAAAAACCCTGACCGGGGATCCAAGTCAGGGAATATGTACTGGCTCTTCATTCCCCTTGGCTTCAGAATGACTCCTCTACCTCAGGCAAAAATATAGTACCACCCGCACCGCGTCCAGGCAAGGGAAATAACGCTTTAATCCTTGTCGCGGCCGCTTTTCTTTCCTTCCGCTTTCTCAGGCTTGGCCTGTTTTTCGTGCCCCCCTCCTTCGGGAGCGTGGGCAGAGGGAGTTGTAACCCGTTCCGGAGACGACGATCGCTCGTGAGAGTCCGAAGGCCGCCGCTCAGGCGGATCCGCATGCCGCTGCTCAGGAGAGTCCGCGTGCCGCTGTTCCGGGACACTCGCCTCCGGCTCGCCGGGGAGGTTTTTCTCCCTTTTTTCTCCTTCTTTTTCTCTGACAGCCTTTTTCCCATGTCCCCTGCGGGAGAATTTCTCATTTTCAGGATAGGCAGGATCGCTTTCGACCATACGGGATCCGGGCGCATCGCGCTCAAGATTATACGAACTTGGCGAAGGGCTGGAAGCAGGAGCTGCCGGTGCTGCGGCAGGAGTCACAGGAGCTGCGGCAGGAGTCACAGGGGCTGCGGCAGGAGTCACAGGAGCTGCAACAGGAGTTGCCGGAACTGCGGCAGGGATCCGGCCCGGGGATCCCGCAGGACCGGGCGGCGCTGCCGCGGGAACAGATGCGGGGACAGACGCAGGCGTTGTTTCGCCGGCGGGGACTCCGGTACTTCCCCCGGCAAGCGGCAGAGCCGGCACAGGAACCGGACCTCCGGCGCCCGGAACGGACGGCTGCGTATTTCGTCCCTTCTGTGGATTTCCGCGGGGACCAATAGGGAAGCTCCCGCGCGGAACGCCTCGCCAGCGGAGAGCGGTCACAAAATCATTGTTGCTCTCGTCGGATTCAACCACCTCCTGCTTATCGTCTACCACGGCTATCACGCTGTAGACACCCGCTTCCCATCCGCCCGCGTCCTCAAATCCGCAGGGTATGACCACGCTTTTACCCGCTCCGATAGACGGGACGTGCGCTGATCTCTCTTTGACGCTGTTTGCCGCTCCATGGCAAAAGAGCCTGAGACTGCAGGCGCCGCTGGGACCGGTGCCTGCATTGGCTATTGTGACATTCAGGACCGTCTTTCCGTGAGGAGAGGAAGAAGAAGGCAGGACAGAACTGATCTTCAGATCGGATAATCCCTCGCTCCTGGCAAGAGAAAAAGGAAGGAAAAAAAACCAGAAAAACAGCATGAAACGGGCAAAACGCATTTCTCGGCTCCTGCTTTCATTATATCACCGATAATTGGTGAACGAAAGCGGGAGCGGGAAATCAACGCCTCTCAGGTGCGAGATAACCGCCTGCAGGTCGTCCTTCTTGGGGCCGGACACCTTGATCTTCTCACCCTCGATAGACGCCTGGACCTTCAATCCCAGGTCCTTGATGATCTTCACCAGGTCCCTGGCCTTCTCCTTGTCTATGCCCGTGGCAATGTCGATCTTCTGGCGCAGCGTCCCCTCGAACGCTTTTTCCGGCTCGCCGTACTTCAGGGATTTGAGCGATACTCCGCGCTTGGCCATCTTGGTGGAGAGCACGTCGCGCAGGGAACGCAGTTTGAAATCATCGTCGCCGATCAGCGTTATCTTCTTCTCCTCCCTGTTGAGCTCGATCGTGGACTTGCTCCCCTTGAAATCATACCGGTTGGCGATCTCTTTCTTCGCCTGGTTGACGGCGTTATCCACTTCCTGCATGTCAACTTCAGAAACGATGTCGAACGACGGGTTGGCTGCCATGGATCACTCCTTTGTTATAAGCCATTTTTTACCGAAATACCTGTTTGACATGAACAGGCTCTGCAGAACGATCGAAGCGTTCATCGCCCACCATACAGAGACCGGGCCGAGTCCGAGACGGATGCAGAGCAGGTAGGCCAGCGGGATGCGCACCACCCACAGGCTCAGGGCCACGATCATCATTATTATCCTGGTATCTCCCGCGGCGCTGAGCCCGCCCGAAAGGATCACTCCCCACGCCATCATCGGCTCGGTGAGGAACGCTATCCGCAGATAGGTGATGCCCGCCCTGGCCACGGCCGTGTCAGAGGTGAGAAGCGGCATTATCAGCGGAGCGCAGAGGATGACCAGGAGCGTCAGGGCCGCGACGATCGAGGCCCCGAGCCATGCAGTGACGATCCCGTTATGATAAGCCTCCTGTGTCCGGCCTTTTCCCATCCGGTTACCCACAAGCACGGCGTTGGCCATGTTGAAGGCGAATGCCGGCAGAAAGACCGCCGACTCGATCCTCAGGCCGTTGGTGAAAGCGGCCATGGTCTCCACGCGGGCCGCTGGCAGGTTCCCGAGTATGGAGTAGATCGCCATGGAAGCCGACTGCCAGAGGAACTGGAGCAGGGCCATGGGCCAGCCGATATCCGCCATCCGCAGGGCCATGCGCAGGGAAAAGACCCGGGCACCGGAAAGCATCCTCCTGAGCGTCAGCGAATTGATCGCGAAACCGAGGAATGTACTGATCACCATCGCCCAGGCGATGCCCTTGTAACCCAGTGGCGTGGCAAAGGCGAGCAGAAAACACAGGATGACGTTGACCACCGCGACGATGGTCATCGTCCGCAGAGAGACCAGAATCCTGTCGCTTGACCGCAGTATGCCGTTGGAATTGGTCAGCAGATAATCGAAGCAGAGCGCGGCGGAATAGATCTTTATCATCGGGATGGCGAAGGCCTTTATCTCGGCGGGGATATGCAGCCCGGCGATCAGGAACGGCCCGACGGTAAAACCGGCCAGCCCGAAAAAAAGACCCAGGGCCAGCGTGCTGACCAGAGAAGAATAGACGCACGTGCAGTATTCCTGTTCTTTCCCCGACGAATACAGCCGCGAGACCACAGAGACGGTGCCGATGGTGAAGGCCATCGCGATGGTGAGGAAGATGAAATAGACCTGGAAGGCGATGCCGTAGGAAGCCTGTATCCCCGTACCGATCCTGCCCGCGACAAAGATGTCGGTCAGCCCGAGGATGAAGTCGAAGAACATGATCAGGGTCATCGGCCAGCTGATCGACCAGCTTTCTTTCAGGAGAAGGCGTGTTGCGGCGGGGAAAAACGGCATATCACTCCTCGTCGGCCTCCAGGCCCTTGGCCATCAGGAAGCCTTTGGCGCGCTCGGCGAGGGGATACCGGCGGACCAGGTCCCAGAACGCCTTGTCGTGGCTGGGGACCTTGAGATGACAGATCTCGTGCATGACGACATAATCGCGCACCCAGCCGGGCATAGCGGCGATGGTGTGGGAGATGCGGATAGCGCGGGTCTCGCAGTTGCAGCAGCCGAACTTGCTGGTCTGGTCGGTGACGTACTGGATGGAATCTATCTTGAGCGAGCCTCCGAAGTAACGCGAATTGAGCTCCTCGGCCACCTGCCTGAGGCTCTTGGTGCTGTTGAGCTCGTTCTTAAGCAGGACCTTGTTGAACCGCCTGCTGAAACGGTCGACGATCTGCTTCAGCTCCGCTTCCGGCATGCTCTTCGGCACGGTCACGTACATCGTCCCGCCGAACAGTCTGGCGCCCGCGGTCTTCCTGCGCCTGCTCGAACGGATCACCTTTACCCGCGCGATCCCTTTTACCGTCTCCTTCTCCTGATGGTCAGCGGGAAAATGGAGGGCAAGCCAGACGGTATGCCCCGCGGGCTCGGTCCATTCGACACGGTGCTTCTGGCCGGCGGGTATCAGCAGATATTCGCCGGGAGCGAGCTTCACATCCCCTTTATCCTCGAACGAGATGACAGCCGCCCCCTGCAGAAGCATCACCCATTCGTCGCGTTCCTGGCTGAGCCATTCCCCCTTTTTCGTGGAATGGCCCAGAGAAACGATCCTCTCGAACAGGATCTCCTTGTTCTTGGCAAGGGTCTCGAAGATCTCGGAGGGGACGTTCGCCGGCAGGTCGTGGAAAAGATCGCCCTTCTTCATCTCTTTCGCGTCTTGCGCGCCGCTTTCTCGCGCGCCTTTATCTTGTCCCAGTTCCTGATGATCTCTTCGGCCGAACCGGCCTTTTCAGTGCCGAAGACGTGGGGATGGCGCCGCTTGAGCTTGCGGATAAGCTCATCGATGACGTCTTCGACGTCGAACTTACCGGCCTTCTGCGCGAGCTTTGCGTGGAACATGACGTGGAGCAGGACATCGCCCAACTCTTCCCTCATGTTCGCCACATCGCCCGCGCGCACCGCCGCCACGAACTCATCCACCTCCTCATGCAGGTGGTTGAGGATGGTCTTGTGCGTCTGCTTCTTGTCCCACAGG
>JBLMZF010000122.1:0-11677 GCA_050258655.1 Deltaproteobacteria bacterium
GAGAGAATAAGGATTTTTTCTCGGTCCGGCGGGTGCTATAATAAGCTTCATGAACAAGAAAATAATACCGGAAGATCTGGGTTATGAAGCTTTCTTCGGATCGGGCCTGAAGGACCGGGACCCGGAGAAGTATTCTATCGTCCGGGTCATCTCTGAGCACAAGGAGCTTTACAGAGTGCAGGGCGTAAACGGCGAGTTCTGTGCCAAGATACCCGGGAAGATGATGTTCGCGGCTTCAAAGCGGGAGGATTATCCTGCTGTGGGGGATTGGGTAACCATAACCGGGGCGGGGGAAGGGACAGCGCTCATCCACAGGATCCTTCCCAGAAGGACGATCCTCAAGAAGAAATACAGCGATAAGCAGGAAACTCAGGTGATCGCGGCGAACGTGGATACCGCATTCATCGTAGGATCGGTCGACCAGGACTACAATCTTAACCGTTTCGAAAGGTATCTGGTGCTGGTCAGCGAAGGGAAGATCGAGCCGGTCCTCGTGCTAAACAAGACCGATCTGATAACGGATGAAGAATTGAGTTCCAAGATACAACAATTAAAAGCGCGATTTAATGGTCCGGCCATCATTCCGACGAGCATTGTGACCGAAGACGGCCTCTCGGGATTGATGGGACACATAATGAAGGGGAAGACATATTGTTTTCTCGGTTCTTCAGGAGTGGGGAAATCGTCGCTGATCAATAAATTGATCGGCGAAGATATGGTCAAGACGAAGGAGATAAGCCTTCGCACCGGCAAAGGCAGGCATACGACGACCTCCAGAGAGTTGTATATCCTGCAGAACGGGGGCATCGTGATCGATAACCCGGGGACAAGAGAAGTCGGTATCGCCGACGCGGATAACGGGATAAATGAGGTGTTCGACGATATAGAGGGTTTAGCGAAAAACTGTAAATACTCTGATTGTACCCATACGCATGAACCGGGCTGTGCCGTTTTACAGGCCGTCAAAGAAAAGAAGCTGGATGGACAGAAATTCACGAATTTCGGAAAATTGAAAAAAGAGACCGCATATTACGAGATGACGGAACTCGAAAAGCGCAAAAAAGACCGCACGTTCGGGAAATTCGTGAAAAAGACATTAGCGCAGTTGAAAAGAGACGATTTCTAGGCCGGCTTTTATAAGATCATAGGCTTCAGACAGAAATAGTAATATAATAATAATTACAGGCAGCCCCTTCTGAGGAGTTGCCTTTTTTGTTTTAACCGGGAGGGGACATGAGGGTGTTGTGGCTTTTGGGGGCATCATTGTTGTTCTCAACTTCGTTCTGTTTCGCATGGGGCAGGTATCTAAACGATTATGATAATAAGAACGGGACATACACTCCGGACCTTTACGGTTTAGGCCGCGGCGGGATGTCTAACGCCAGAGCCTCCAATCAAGCGGAAAGGAATAGATACACGGACTACAATACCTCGAGCCCCTATTATGACGCCTCTTTTCTGAAAAAGGGCAGGAATAGTCCCGATCCCGGGGACAAATATGATTTCTGGCGCGGTGGCCAAGACGCGTTGAAATGAACGCAGCGCTGTTGCGTTTTTGGTCAGATCTGAAGAGATACATGATCGCCGGCATCACCGCGGTCCTGCCCCTGACCCTGACGATCTACATCGTTTTTCTCATTTTCCGGTTCACCGACAATCTCGCCGGCCAGTATATCGCTCCGCTGCTCGAACGTTATTCCGGCATCACGGTCTGGATCCCGGGGCTCGGGTTCATCACGCTGCTGGCGCTGATCATCCTCGCCGGCTATATCTCAACGCGGCTGATCGGCAGGAGACTTTTCCAGTTCCTCGACAGGCTTCTGAAGCGTACGCCGTTGGTCGCCAAGATCTACCCTTCCGTAAAACAACTCTCGGATTTCCTCTTCACGTTCAAGAAGGAGAACCTGCAGCAGGTAGCTTACATCGAATTCCCCTGCCCCGGCGCGTATTCGCTGGTCTTCATCATCAAGGAGGACATCGCGCTGGCCGGGAGGCAAGGGATGGTGAATGTCTTCATTCCTTTTGCGCCGACGCCCCTTTCCGGGCTGGTGCTGCTGATGCCGAAGGACAAGGTATGTGTCCTGGACGTTTCGGTGGAAGACACGATCAAGTATTTCTTCTCCGCAGGCGTTGTCTCGCCGGCAGCTTTCCCGTTAAAGAAAGAAGATACATCCGAGGGATCCCTATAACCCGCTGCGACAGCGAAAGTTGTTGCAACGGGTTTTTTGTCGGAGTATCATCTTCTTATGCGCCTACGTCTGGCCATCATCGCGTTTTCCCTCATTTCTATCCATACCTCGTTCGCGGCCGAAACGGGAGGTTTTTACGGTCAGTACCCGATGAGCCGCGATTCCTCCGGGACAAGCTGGCAGCCTGATTCCACACCGATGATGGGCGTCATGTCGATGAAAGACGAATGGATGCTCATGTATGGCGGGTATGTCAACGGCATCTATACCCACCAGGGCAGTGACCGCGGGGATGATAAGGCGTTCTCTACCAGCATGGCTATGTTCATGGGAGAGCATCCTTACGGCGGCGGGACGTTCGGTTTTCGCAGCATGTTCTCGCTCGATCCTGCCATGGGTAAGAGCGGTTATCCTTTACTTCTGCAGAACGGAGAGACCGCCAACGGCACGGACCGGTTGATCGACCGCCAGCATCCGCATGACCTGCTCATGGAGCTGGCTGCCACGTACAGCCACCCGGTTTCCGACGAGAGTTCGGTATTCGCATATGTCGGTTATCCCGGTGAACCCGCGCTCGGCCCCCCGACGTTTATGCACCGTTTTTCTGCCCAAGATAACCCCGAAGCCCCGCTTGGCCACCACTGGCTCGATTCCACTCACATAACCTTCGGTGTCATCACGCTCGGATATGTTTTTGAACGGTTAAAGATCGACAGCTCGGTCTTCAACGGCCGCGAGCCCGACCAGCATCGCTGGGACTTCGACCCGATGCGGCTTGATTCGTATTCTGGCAGGGTAACCTATAACCTGACAGATGACTGGTCATTCAGCGCAAGCGCGGGTCATCTGCACAGCCCTGAACAGCTCGAGCCGGATATCGATACGGACAGGTTCACGGGGTCGGCCAGCTATAACCGCAGGATGGGTGAGGACAGCAACTGGCAGACCACGTTCTGCTGGGGAAGGAATAAGAAGTTCCCCGGCAAGGCTTCGGATGCCTTCCTTCTCGAATCGGAATTGAACCTGAGGAGAAGACAGACTTTCTTCGGGAGAGTGGAGCGCGTGGAGAAAGACGAGCTTTTCCAGGAGGGAGAGCCGCTGGCGGGAGTCACGTTCACGGTCTATAAGGCAAGCGCGGGATATATCTATGACTTTCCCTTTTTGCAGGAGGCGCGGTGGGGCATTGGCGGTCTGGCCGCGGTCCATTTCATCCCTGAAGGGCTCAGGGCCTCGTACGGGGAAAAGACCCCCCGGTCTTTTCTTCTGTTCGTGAGAGTGAAACTGTAGAGCCCTCTGGCAGTTAAGTGATAAAATATACGTATGAGCATTAAGAGAGATCTTGTCGAACATCTGGGGATCTATTCGGTGGTCGCGCTGATCTTCATGCTGGACACCCAGACCCCCCGCGGATATTCTCCCTGGATACTGTACGGTATCCCCCTTTTCCCCGCCTCACGGCCTGATTCCCGAATAAATATCAGGATCCTTTACCTGGTGTGCGCCCTCCTCACCATTGCGGGATTTTTCCTGGAACGTCCGGGTTTGCCCCCGGCGATGTCGATATTCGACAGGGCGGCCGGCCTCCTGGTTGGAGGGATAATCTTCTCTCTGAGCGAGAGGAACAAGGCCCAGATCAAAGAGCGCAATGTCGAGATCGCGGAGCGTAAGCGGCTGGAAGAGACGCTGAGGGAAAGAGAGGATGCTCTGCGCGATTCGCAGGAAAAGCTCAAGCAGATCCTGGATACCATTCCCGTCAGTGTCTTCTGGAAAGACCGGAATTCGACCTTTCTCGGATGCAACCGCAGGTTCGCCGAGAAAGCCGGGGTGAGATCGCCTGAGGAACTGATCGGAAAGAACGACTTCGACCTGGTATGGAAGGACCAGGCCCCGCTTTACCGGGCGGACGACCGCCGGGTCATCGAGAGCGGCGTGCCGAAGATAAATTATGAGGAGCCCCAGACGAGTCCCTCAGGCCGGACCATATGGCTGCAGACGAGCAAGATCCCGTTGAGGAACGCCAAAGGCGAGATAACCGGGGTGATGGGGACGTTCGAAGATATAACGCCGAGGAAGCAGGCGGAGGAGGCGGTGAAGAACTCGATGCAGCTTTTCCGTTCCGTCCTTTCAAACATGTATGGCAGCATCCTGTATGTCAACAATGAGAGCAGGGTCGAATTCGCCAACCAGGATTTCTGCAACAATTTCCATCTCAAACAGACACCGGAAGACCTGGAAGGCTGTACGTCGGACCAGATAATGGAGATGATAAGGCCGAGTTATGCCGGCGGCGAAAGGGCGATCGAGCATGCCAGGGAGATCGTGAGGGAAGGGAAGGCGATAAAAGGAGAAGAGGTGCACATGTCCGACGGGCGGACGACCCTGCGGGATTTCGTCCCGATAAAGATCGGCGGGAAACCGGCCGGGAGGCTCTGGTATCAGATAGATGTGACCAGATTGAAGCAGGCGGAAGAGATCGTGCGCCGGGACAAGGAGATCGTCGAAAAACTGGTCAGCCAGAGGACCGAGGAACTGATCGAGGCGCATCAGGAGCTGGAGAGGTCGAAAAGGCTTTCGGATATCGGCCAGCTGGCCGCGACCGTGGCGCACGAACTGCGCAATCCGCTTGCCGCGATCGACATGGCTTCCGTGAACATAAGGAGAAAAGCCAATATTCCCGATCTGAAAAGGCATCTTGAGACGATACACAAAAAGGTGTTCGAAAGCGACCAGATCATCAACAACCTCCTTTTCTACTCCAGGCTGCGCAGTCCTCATATAGAGAGCACGAACATATACGGGCTGCTGACCGACAGCATCAGGGCCGCAAAGGCGCGGATGCCCGAGACGGTGTCGGTCGAACTGGACGCCGATCCCGTCAAACAGACGTACGCTGAGGTCGACCCGATCCAGATAAAGGAAGTCTTCGTCAATATATTCAATAACGCGGTTGATGCCGTCAGCCATAAGCCCGGGGGCAGGATAACGATCACGGCCCGCAGGCCGGACGGGGATATCCAGATCACTTTCAACGATAACGGCGTCGGTATGGATAAGGAAACGCTGGCAAAAGCGATGGAACCGTTCTATTCCACTAAAGCAAAAGGCACCGGTCTCGGGTTAAGCGTCTCCCGGCAGATCGTCGATCTGCATCACGGTCAGATAAAGCTTGGATCTGAGCCGGGCAAGGGGACCATGGTGACCGTTTGCCTCCCGCTCCACCGAAGCGGTCCGGGTTGAATTTGGTCTGAACATAAAGTATACTTATATATAGAGAAGGGTATGCCAAAGGTAAACCATCCGTAAGGGTGGGGCACAAAACTAAAGGGTCCGACGCAACGCGCGGGACAGCCAGTTGCCATACTCGTGAAGCCTATTCTTTGCGAGAATAGGCTTTTTTTATTGGGATCCCGGAGTATAATACGTGGAAATGACAGTAAAAAACCTTTCAGCGGTCCTTATCAGCATACTTTTCTGCGCCAGCGCCTACTGCCAGGAGGCGTCAAGCGGGTCCATCGAGCAGGGGAAGAAGTATCTGGCCGCAGGACAAACGGGCAAGGCCATCTCCGAATTCTCCCGCGTGATCGACGCGTCTCCCGATTCCGCCTGGGAAGCGTATTATAACCGGGGGATCGCCCACCGCCGTCAAGGCGATGTGGATGATGCCATCGCCGACCTCACCAAAGCCCTGATCATCAATCCCGTTTGCGATGACGCATATTTATATCGCGCGGTAGCGTTCCGCAACAAAGGCATGTTCGATGAAGCTGTCGTGGACCTTAATCACTTTATCGCGGTCTATCCTCAGAACGCAGAGGCGTACTGTAACCGCGGTAACGCGTATGCCGCCGCCGGCAGATATGACGAGGCGCTCAGCGACTATGCCCGCGCGCTCAAGCTCAAAGACGATTATCCCGAAGTCTACCTCAACCGGGCGAACGTCTATTATTACCGGCAGCAGTACGATCAGGCCTGGGAAGACGTGCGCACGCTGCGGGGAATGGGAGGTCAGGCGCCGTCCCGTTTCCTGAACATGCTTAAGGCGGCTTCAGGCAGGGAAGGATGAAGAAGAGAAAGAAAGGCAATAGCAGCGGGTTGACGCTTGTGGAACTGCTTCTGTCCACGGCGATCATGGCGTTCGCCATAGCGGGGACGATGGGCGTTTTCTTCAACTGCCTTTTCCTCAATTCCGCCAACAGCAACCTTGCCATCGCCGAAAGCCATGCCCAGTACGTCCTGGAGAACATCAAGAACGCCGATTTCGCCGGGGTGCGTTCCAATATCGATAACGGAGTGTGGAATTATGACGCGGCCGGGATCAACGGAGCGGGGTTGACGGCGCTTAACGGCGAGACCATCGTGACGACGCACGGGACAGCCGCTAATCCGCTGGATATCATTGTCACTGTCCAATGGCGGGACAAGTTCAATCGCAACAGGGATGTGTTCCTGGAAACGATGATCGAGGGCTGATGAAAGGGTTCACTCTGCTTGAAGTGCTGGTCGTGATAGTCATTTTCAGCATCGTCTCCGTCGCCATCTACAACGTGTTCGAGGCGGGGACAAACATTTCCGATGCTTCGACCGGACTGCTCGACCTCACGCAGGAGGCGAGGACCGCGATGTTCAGGATGATCAAGGAGGTCCGGGCGGCTTCGGCAGTCACGATCAATAACGCAAGCGGCATAACTTTCAGCACGCCTTTTGCCAGCAATATACAGTATTACCAAAGCGGGACCCGCCTGCTCCGGACGGACACGGCGGGGTCGCAGGTGCTGGCCAGCCATGTGAGCAACCTGGTGTTCAGTCATCCGGGAGGGAATGCGGCTCTCCTTCAGGTGTTCCTCGGCGTGAGCAAGACAGTCTTTCTGAGGCCGTTCGGCTTCTCGTTGATCGAGCAGGTGAGGTTGAGGAATGAATAACCGCGGAGTCGCCCTGATACTCTCCTTCATGGTCATCCTGGTCCTGACCATCGTCGGGACCGCCCTGATCATGCGCAGCGTGTCGGAGAACAATAATTCCCAGGTCTACCTGGGCACGCACAAGGCGTTCTGGCTTGCGGAGGCGGGGCTGGCGAACGCGGTATGGGCGCTGAAGAACAACAGCACCGGATGCTACCAGTGCGCCAACCCCGCGGTCAACTGTACCAGCAATTCCTGCGGCGGGGCGTCCAGCAAATGCCTTTCCCGGACGCTGACGGGTGGCGACTTCGACGTCATCATCAACGCTTCGCTGATCACCGCTACCGGCTCTTATCCGGCCAGGACCGATTCTGTCCGGAAAACGCGGCAGCTTACCCTTGCCTATAGCGCCAATTCCAATTTCGATTTCGCGGTCTTCGCCAAGAACAAGGTGGTCCTCCTTAACAACGCGCTGGTGGACAGCTACAATTCGGGCAGCGGCCTCTACGGCGGCAGCAATATCCATTGGAGCGGGAACGTGGGCACCAACAGCAACGCCGTCGCCGACATAACGCTCGGGAACAACGCGGTGGTCAGGGGGAGCGCTTCGACCGGCTCCGGCGGGACGATCTCGCTGGACAACAACGCCCTGATCAGCGGCACGGTAAGCCACAACAACAACCGTCCGCTCGCCTCCGTCACTGTCCCCGAGACCCTGACGACCCTCTCCAATCTCGGCACCATGACCGTTCCCAACTACACTTCCGTCACGCTTAACGGAGGCGACTACAAATACACCTCGATAACCATGGCCAACAACGGGACGCTGACCATAAACGGCACGGTGAACCTTTATCTGACCTCTACCTCGAGCGCGATCGATTTCAACAACAACTGCAACATCGTCATCTCCCCGGGAGCTCAACTTGTCCTGTATGTGGACGGCGTGCTTGACGTCAAGAACAACTCCTGCTTCAACAATGGCACCAAGTTGCCCGCCAACCTGCAGGTGTACAGCACCTACTCGGGCTCCAACGGCGTCAACATAAACAATAACGGCAATTTCTACGGCGCCGTTTACGCCCCCGATACGGATATCATCCTGGCCAATAACGTCGCCTGTTACGGTTCCTTTGTCGGGAAATCGGTCGACCTTTCCAATAACGCCGATATCCACTACGATGAGGCGCTGAGCCAGGTCGCCGCCGAGAACGCCGGATACACCTTCAGCGATTGGCAGGACCCATAAACTTCCGTCCCCCTTGCCTTAACAGCCTCCCCAGAGTAAAATATCGTTATGGAAAGACCACGGTTAACCCGGGCCTCAAAAGATCTGATCATCCTTACCCTCGTCACACTGATCGTCTTCATCGTCTCGTATTTCTTCGATGTCTTCGCCTTTCTGGTCCTGTTCTTCCAGAAGCATCCGCGCGCGGTGACTTTTTTCGACGAGATAATCACGGGGCTGGTGACGGTAAGTATCGGCCTCGCGGTGTTCGCCTGGCGGCGGTACGGCGAGCTCAGGAAAGAGACCGCGGAGAAGATCCGCCTGCAGGAAGAGCTGATCAGCAACGCCGAGACGAAGGCGGAGACCGAGCGCATCATCTGCAAACAGCTCCATTGCGATCTGGAGGAGTACAGGAAAATAGAGCGGGATGTGATCTCGCGCCGGACCGGGAAAGACAGGGAGGAAAAGCCATGAAAGTCATCGGTTTCAGCGGGAGCGGCCGCAGGGACGGCAACACGGCGTTCCTTATAAAGACAGTCTTCAAGGAGCTGGAAAAAGAAGGTATCGCGACCGAACTGGTCCAACTGGCGGATATGAAGGTCCAGGGATGCCGCGCCTGTTTCGGCTGTTTCAAAAAAAAGGACAAAAGATGCGTTATCGACGATGAGATGAACGGTCTCATCGCCAAAATGGCGGAAGCCGACGGCATTATTCTCGGCTCTCCTACATACTTCGCGGACTGCACGCCGCAGATCAAGGCCCTGATCGACCGCGCCGGCATGGTCGCCCGCGCAAATGACGATATGTTCAAACGCAAGGTGGGGGCGGCGGTGGTCTCTGTCAGGCGCGCGGGAGCTATCCACGCCTTCGACAGCCTCAACCACTTTTTCACCATCAGCCAGGTCTTCATCGCTTCATCCTCCTATTGGAATATAGGGATAGGAAGGGAACCGGGGCAGGTAGAACAGGACGAGGAGGGGCTGGCGACGATGAGCACCCTTGGCAGGAACATGGCCTGGCTGCTGAAAAAGATCGCGAAATAGCGGTAAACCTCCACGAGGAACACGCCGTCTAAGGAGTAAAGGGAGGTGTCATGAAAAAAGGCATAACGTTAAAACTCTTCGTTATCGGATTGTCGGCCGCGGCGCTGGTCACCGGGCCTGTGCAGGCGTACGCGTGGGGAGGGCATGGCCGGGGCCACGATGTCCGCCACTATCCTCACTACGGCAGGACTTCCTGGTGGCTCCCGGCGGCTTTCGCCACCCTGGTCATTGCCGGCGCTACCTATTATTACTGTGAGGGGGTGTACTACCGCAGGCACGGGGCAACCTATGTAGTGGTCGAGCCTCCCGCAGGCGCGGTGGTGACCACTATCCCCGCGGGGTATCAGCCGGTGCTCGTCAACGGCGTGACATATTACACGCATGACGGGATCTATTACCAGTACACGCCTTCCGGGTTCGTGGTCGTACCCCAGCCGGCTGTGGTCGCCGTGCCGCAGTCGGCGGTCGTGGTCGATCCCCAGCCTCAGGTGCAGGTGACCGCCGACATGTTCACCGTGAACATACCTAACACGAAGGGCGGGTATACGCCGGTGCAGATCAAGCGGCAGGGGACCGGATATGTCGGGCCTCAGGGCGAATATTACCCCGCTTTCCCGAGCGTCGACCAGCTGAAGGCCATGTACGGCAACTCGTAAAACGCGTTCAACGCCTCGTTGAAAAATAGGGACAGAAACCATTTGTCAACAGCCCGTTGACAAATGGTATCTGTCCCTATTTATTTCGCCTTGAAATTTCGGCCATATAGTATATAATGGATTCTCGACGAGAAAACCATGGAAAACAATACCCCCAGACCCACGACTAATTTCATCCGCGAGATAATCGACGCGGACCGCGCCGCCGGCAAGAACCAGGGGAAGGTGCATACCCGCTTTCCCCCGGAGCCCAATGGTTATCTGCATATCGGCCATGCCAAGAGCATCTGCCTCAACTTCGGCCTGGCGCGCGACTATGCCGGCCTGTGCAACCTGCGGTTCGACGACACCAACCCGACCACGGAAGATGTCGAGTACGTCAATTCGATCATGGAGGACGTGCGCTGGCTCGGTTTCGACTGGGATGACCGCATGTTCTACGCGTCTGATTATTTCGAGAAGATCTACGAGTACGCGGTCCAGCTGATAAAGAAGGGCAAGGCGTACGTCTGCGACCAGTCGCTGGAGGAGATGCGCCGGGACCGCGGCACGATCACCGAGCCCGGCAAGGCATCGCCTTACCGCGACCGCAGCGTTGAGGAGAATCTTGACCTGTTCGCCCGGATGCGGGCGGGAGAATTTCCGGATGGATCGAAAGTCCTTCGCGGCAAGATAGATATGGCGCACCCGAACCTGCTGATGCGCGATCCCGTCTTTTACCGTATCCGCAAGGCGTCGCATCACCGCACCGGTAATAAGTGGTGCATCTATCCCACCTACGACTTTACGCACGGTATCTGCGACTCAATAGAGGGTATCACTCATTCTATCTGTACACTGGAATTCGAGGTGCACCGGCCGCTTTATGACTGGATCCTGATGGAGCTGGGTATCCACAGGCCGCAGCAGATCGAGTTTGCCCGTCTCAATCTGAGCCACACCCTGTTGAGTAAGCGCAAACTGCTGGACCTGGTCCAGAAGAAGCTGGTCAGCGGTTGGGACGATCCGCGCATGCCCACGATATCGGGCTTCCGCCGCAGGGGATACACCCCCGAGTCCATCCGCAGGTTCTGCGAACAGATCGGGGTGGCCAAGGCCGACAGCATCGTCGACCTGGTCCTGCTGGAGAATTCCATCCGCGAGGAGCTGAACAGGACGGCGCCCCGCGTCATGGCCGTGCTCAAGCCCCTTAAGGTCATCATCGACAATTATCCCGAGGACAAGGTCGAGGAGTTCGACGTCATCAACAACCCCGAAGACCCGTCGGCGGGCACGCGCAAGGTGCCGTTCTCGAGGGAACTGTACATCGAAGAAGAGGATTTTCGCGAGGTCCCGCCGCCCAAGTTCTTCCGGCTGTCTCCCGGCCGCGAGGTGCGCCTGCGCTGCGCGTATTTCATCAAATGCGAGTCGGTGAAGAAGGACGCTGACGGGAAGATCACCGAGATACACTGCACCTATGACCCGGCTACCCGCGGCGGCGATGCGCCGGACGGCCGCAAGGTCAAGGCGACCATGCACTGGGTCTCCTGCTGCCATTCCATCCAGGCCGAAGTGCGCCTGTACGATACCCTGTTCACAAAGCGCGACCCCAATGAGGTGGAAGAGGGGAAGGAATATACTTCCAACCTCAATCCCAAATCCCTGGAGGTCCTGACCTGCCCGG
>JBLMZF010000123.1:0-19703 GCA_050258655.1 Deltaproteobacteria bacterium
TGTTCACCGCTATTGTGGTCACCAGGCTCATCTTCGAGTGGCTGCTGAAGACTGGCTTGCTCAAGTCCCTCCCGATGCTCCAGTTCATAGGGGAGACCAGGATCGATTTCATCGGCAAGCGCTATTTCTTCTACGCGATCTCCCTGATCGTCATCGGCGCCGGCATGTTCTCGCTTTTCTCAAAAGGGAACAAGGCGTACGGCATCGATTTCTCAGGAGGCCAGCTGCAGGAATACAGCTTTGCCAACCCGGTCCACGCGGACCAGATCAGGCAGGCCCTGAAGGATGTCAATGTCACCGACGCGACCATCCAGGAGTTCAAGGATAATCCCAAACTTGTGCTGATCAAGACCACGCAGGACAAGAGCAACGTCATCACCGATGAACTTAAGAAGGCCTTCCCCAAGGAGAACGTCCAGGTCATGCGCATCGAGCGTGTCGGGCCTGTCGCCGGGAGCCATCTCAAATCCAAGGCGTTCTGGGCGCTGATCTGGTCGCTGATCGGTATCCTGGTCTATGTCGCGTTCAGGTTCAAGCATTTCAACTTCGCCGCGGCCGGTGTCATCGCCCTGTTCCATGACGTCGCGGTCGCTGCCGGTTTCCTGGCGCTGACCAACAGGCAGATCGACCTGCTGTCGGTCACCGCGTTCCTGACCATCGCCGGTTATTCCATCAATGACACCATCGTCATCTACGACCGCGTGAGGGAGAACGCCAGGATCGCCAGGAACAAGATGAAGCTTGCGGACCTGATCAATCTCAGCGTCAACCAGACCCTCGCGCGTACCCTGTTGACTTCGGGCATCACCCTGCTGACGGTCATCGCGCTCTTCGTCTGGGGAGGCGAGGTGCTCAGCAATTTCGCGTTCACCCTGCTGGTAGGGTTCATCTCCGGCGTCTACTCTACCGTGTTCATCGCCTCACCGCTCGTGCTCGCCTGGGCAAAGAAGTCGGAACGGTAGTCCTTTCCCGGCGGCCCCTTCAAAAAGGGCCGCCGGGGATTTAATCCATAAATAACCGGAATATCACGTTGCCATATACCCCCTTCGAGGATATATGGCTGTGACTGTTTTTCTATGCAGACCTTCAAATCGATAAAGATCTATAAAGGTGAGAACTCAGACCGGGAGCGGCTTATCGCGACCCTGTCCGCTTTCGCCTACAAGCGCAGGGATTCGATCTCCGAGGAAGGGGAGTTCTCCGCCAGAGGCGGGATAATCGACGTGTTCCCGTACACGTTCGAGATGCCCATCCGCATCGAGCTTGACGGCGACTCCGTTTCCTCAATACGTACCTTCGACCCGGTAAAGGGCGAGGCGCTCTGGGATCATTCCTTCGCGATCATCCTGCCGTTCCGCAAGGCCGTTTTCTCCAAAGCCGTCCCTTTCAGCGAGCAGTACCCGATGGAGAACTTCGTGGACATCGGGATCGGCGATTACGTCGTGCACAACGAGTACGGCATCGGCAAGTTCCGCGGCATGCAGAAGATCAAGCTGGGTGACAGGTACGAGGACAACCTGGTCATCGAATACGACCGTGGGGAGAAGCTTTACGTCCCGGTGAAGAAGATGCACCTCGTGCAGAAGTACATCGCCTTCCAGGCCAGGCGGCCGAAGCTGTTCAGGCTCGGGAGCAAGGAATGGCAGCGTATCAAGGAGCGGGCGCGCAAGGGCATCCAGAAGATGGCCTGGGACCTGCTGTCGCTGCAGGCGATGAGGCAGACGCTTCCGGGGTTCAAATACTCTCCGGACGGCGACTGGGTCAGGGATTTCACCGCCAGCTTCCCTTTTGAGGAGACCCCCGACCAGGAGAAGGCGATGGCCGAGGTGAAACAGGACATGGAATCCGGCAAGATGATGGACCGCCTGCTGGTCGGCGACGTCGGCTACGGCAAGACCGAGGTGGCCCTGCGCGCCGCGTTCAAGGCGGTGATGGACGGAAGGCAGGTGGCGTACCTGGTGCCCACGACCATCCTCGCCGAACAGCATTTCCGTACGTTCTCGGAACGCATGCAGAAGTTCCCCGTTGAGATCGAGATGCTCTCGCGTTTCCGCACCCATGCCCAGGCCAAGGACGTGGTGCGCGGGCTGGGGAAGGGGGACGTCGATATCGTCATTGGCACGCACAGGCTCCTTTCGCAGGATGTGCACTTCAAGAACCTGGGGCTGGTCATCGTCGATGAGGAACAGCGGTTCGGGGTGAAGGCCAAGGAGAAGCTCAAGGCCTTCCGCCTGAGCACGGATGTGCTCACCCTGACGGCCACCCCGATACCCCGCACGCTCTACATGAGCCTGATGGGCGCCAAGGATTTCTCGGCGATAAATACCCCTCCCGAAAATAGGTTGCCTATCAAGACCATAGTGGTAGAATATGATGAAGATCTGATCCGTGAAGCGATAAAAAGGGAGCTGGCCCGCAAGGGACAGGTTTTCTTCCTGCATAACCGGATCGAGGATATTGACAGGCTGAAAGAGAGGATCCAGCGCCTTCTGCCCGCAGGCACGCGCATGGCCGTCGGCCACGGGCAGATGCACCCCAAGATGCTGGAAAGCATCATGGCGTCGTTCATGCGCGGCGACATCGATATCCTCCTTTCCACGATGATCATAGAATCGGGGATCGATATCCCCAACGCCAACACGATCATCGTCAATAACGCCCATACGTTCGGCCTCGCCGACCTTCACCAGCTCAGGGGAAGGGTGGGGAGGTACAACAGGCCCGCTTTTTCGTACTTTCTGGTCCCGCGCAGCGGAGTCATCTCCACACAGGCGCAGAAAAGGCTCAAAGCCATCCAGGACTACGCCCATCTGGGCGCCGGTTTCCGGATCGCGATGGAGGACCTGGAGATACGCGGCGCGGGCAACCTTCTCGGCATCGAGCAGCACGGTTTCGTCAACGCTGTCGGATTCGACCTGTACTGCCGCCTGCTGAGGGAAGCGATAGACACCCTGAAGCAGACGCAAACAGCGCAGAAAGGATAAGAAGACAATGAGAGCGATTCTCCCCCTGGTGTCCGCTGTCCTGCTGGTATGCGCGTCCGGAGCGGCCCTCGCGCAGGACCGGATCGTCGCCATCGTCAACAACGAAGCGATCACTCAGAAAGACCTCGAGGCGTTCATCACGTTCACCCGGATACAGCTTTCGCAAAAGCTTTCCGGGAAGGAGCTCGACGACAAGATCGCCTCGCTCAGGCAGGACCTGCTCCAGCGGCTCATAGAGGACCGCCTGATCCTGCAGGAAGCCAAGAAGAGCGGGATCAAGATCGACGACGCCCGCGTGAAGGCGAAGATGTCGGAGGTCAAGAAGCGCTACAATTCGGACAAGGAGTTCACCGAGGCGCTGGTGCTCCAGGGGCTTTCCGAGGGGGATATCGAGTCCAGGATCAAGGACCAGATGCTGATGTATTCCCTGATCGATCAGAAGATCAGGTCGAAGATACAGGTGAAGCCTGCGGAGATAACGGCCTATTTCGAGCAGAACAAGAAGGACATGGAATCCTCCGAGAAACGCGAGGTGGTCTCGATCCAGGCCGAGAACGAGGATGCCGCCAGGGCGATCGTCGACGCCCTGAGGCAGGGCAAGGACATGGACGCGCTGGCCCAGGAACACAACACCAAGGTGAACACGTTCGTGACCCAGGCCGGAGAGCTCAAGAAAGAGGTCGATGACGCTGTTTTCGCCCTCAAGGCCGTCAGCGACGTCTCTGACCCCGTCAACGTCAACGGCACGTTCTACGTCTTCAGGCTTAAGCAGATCACGCCGAGGGCTTCGCAGACCCTCGCCGATGTCCAGGACGAGATCTCTTCGCTGCTCTATGAGAAGAAGATGCAGGAAGCGGTCGCCGCCTGGCTGGAAGATCTCAAGAAGGCCGCGTACATAAAGATAACGGAATGATCCGCATCGGGATAACGATGGGCGACCCCTCCGGCATCGGGCCGGAGATAATCGCCAAAGCACTTCCCTCCATAACGCCGCTCGGCCAGGTCGTCGTGATAGGCGACGCCTGGGTGTTCGGCCGTGTCTGCTCGTTCGTGCATGTCCCCCATGAGACATCGTTCGATTTCGTCGAGATGGCCAATGTCCCGCGGAAAGGTTTTCGCTTCGGCAGGACGGACAAAGCCTACGGCAAGGCCTCGCTGCAGTATGTCGATGAAGCGCTGGCGCTCCTTGACCGCGGGCTGATCGACTGCCTGGTCACCTGCCCGGTATCCAAGGAAGCGGTGAGCCTCTGGCGCAGGGGCTTCAGCGGCCATACGGAATATCTGGCCGGACAGGCGGGTGTCTCAAGGACGGTCATGATGCTCCTTAACCGGAGGCTCAAGTTCGGGCTGGTGACGACCCACATCCCCATTTCCCGCGTCGCTTCAAAGATTACTGCCGGGAAGATCAGGGATACCGTGACGCTGACCGCCGACAGTCTTCGCGATCTCTTCGGCATCAGCCATTCCTCGATAGCGGTCGCCGGGCTTAATCCCCATGCTTCTGATAACGGGGTCATCGGCAGCGAAGAGGGACGATTGATCGCGCCCGCACTTAAAAAGATCAGGCGCGCCGGTTTCACTCTCGCCGGACCTCTGCCCGCCGATACCTGCTGCGCCAGGGCCCTTGCCGGCGATTTCGATGCCGTAGTAGCGATGTACCACGATCAGGCGCTGATCCCTCTCAAGACGACCGACCCTCTGGGCGGCGTCAATCTCACCCTGGGGCTGCCGTATGTCAGGACCTCGCCCCTCCACGGGACCGCGTTCGATATAGCGGGGAAGGGGAAGGCCTACCCCGATTCGCTGATCGCCGCTGTCCGGACCGCGCACAAATGTTCTCAGCTCCTAAAAAAAGGCTAGGCCAGAACTTCCTCCGGGACGGACACGTCCGCACGCGGATGGTGGAGTCCTGCGGCTTTTCCCGCGACGACGTGGTCCTGGAGATCGGGCCGGGCCGGGGTGCGCTTACTCCGCTGATCGCCGGGAAGGTAAAGAAGGTCTACGCGGTGGAACTGGACCGGGCGCTGGCCGCACAGCTCCCTGAGACCCTTAAAGACGTCCCCAACCTCTCCGTGATCAACGCCGACATCCTCCGGTTCGACATCAGGACGATCCCCGAGACTCGCGAAGGGAAGATAAAGGTCTTCGGCAATATCCCTTACTACATCACCTCTCCGATAATCGAGCATCTGTTCGGATACCGTGCGGTGATCCGGACCGTATTCCTGACCGTACAGAAGGAATTCGCGCAGAGGATCTGCGCCGGACCGGGCAGCCGCGAGTACGGGTCCTTCAGCCTTTACGCGCAGTACTACTCCCGTCCGAACCAGCTTTTCACGGTCAAAAAGAACAGCTTCTATCCCGCTCCCAAGGTCGATTCGAGCTTTATCCGTCTTGACATCCGTGATCGGCCTCCCGTGGAAGGAGATGAGAAGGCGCTTTTCAAGGTGATCCGCGCGGCGTTCCAGCAGAGAAGGAAGACCCTGCGCAACAGCCTCAAGGGGCTGATCGGCGAGCCGGAACTGGATACGGTTTTCGACCGCTGCCGTCTCGATCCGAAGGTCCGTCCCGAACGCCTGAGCCTTCAGGATTTCTCCTGCATTGCCGGCCAAACAGCGGTACAATAGTAAGTAAGTACTTCCCCCCGATCTATCCCCCCAGGAGGCTTCCCATGAAACGCGCACTGCCGCTGCTTGCCGCGCTCGCCCTGCTTTTATCCCCCGGGACCGGGTTCACGCTTGACGGACACCGGCTGAAAAACGAGCCGCTGACCACTTTCATCGGTCAGCTTAAACGGACCTCTGTCCTGATCCTGGCCACGGACAGCAAGACCGTCTCGGGTACCGGCTTCCTGACGCTCAATCAGAAGAACCAGGTGCTGGTGGTCACCAACAAGCATGTCATCGCCAAGGGCAGACCCCTGTTCGTGCGCGTGAACACACAGGAAAAGGTGCTGGATTACAGGGCGGACGTTCTCAGGGAATCCGACAGCTACGATGTCTGCATACTCGGCCTGGAGAAGGAGAGGGCTGACCAGGAGTGGGTCGCCAGCGACCTGATCATCCCGCTCGATCTTTACGGGTCGCAGAACGACATAGTCGAAGGCCGGGAGGTGGTCTATATAGGCTATCCGCTGGGGTTGGGAGTCGAGGAGAAGAATTATCCTATTTCACGCACCGGCCTGATCGCGCAGGCTGTCCCCGGCCGCAAGACCTACCTGGTCGACGGTTTCGCCAACCATGGCAACAGCGGTTCACCGGTGTTCAGCAGAACAGAGGGTAAACTGATCGGGATCGTCTCTTCGTTCGAGCCGGATTTCATCGATTCCTATGAAGAAGGGAGGATGATCACCCGCATACCCTTCAATTCCGGCATCTCGCGGGTCATCTCAGTGGAGGCTATCAGGGACCTCATCCAGGGCAAATAAGCACCTTGACAAGGTTCGTAATTTCAGATATAGTAATAGCTTATTATTTTATACGGAGGCGACAGCATGGCTAAGAAGACTGTGAAAGATCTCGATCTCAAGGGTAAAACGGTCCTCATGCGGGCGGATTTCAACGTGCCGCTTAACGACCAGCTCCAGATAACCGACGATACCAGGATCCGGGAGACCATCCCGACCATCAAATTCATCCTCGATAAAGGCGCGAAGAAGCTCGTGCTGATGAGCCACCTCGGCAGGCCGGACGGCAAGCGGGTTGACAAGTACAGCCTGAAACCGGTGGCCGCGAAGCTGCAGGAATTGCTCGGCCAGAAGGTCGCCTTCGTCAACGACTGCGTGGGACCCGATGTCAAGAAACAGGTCGAAAGCGCCCCCGATAAGGTGGCGCTGCTGGAGAACCTGAGGTACCACGCGGAAGAAGAGGAGAACAACCCGGAATTTGCCAAGCAGCTGGCCTCGCTCGGTCAGGTGTTCGTCAATGACGCCTTCGGGACCGCGCACCGTGCGCACGCTTCCACGGCCGGCGTCGACAAGTACCTTGAATCCGGGGCCGGGCTCCTGCTGGAGAAAGAGATCCAGTATCTTGGGAGCGCGGTCGAGAACCCGAAGAGACCCTTCATCGCCATACTCGGCGGCGCCAAGGTCTCCGACAAGATCGGGGTCATCGAGAACCTCCTGCCCAAGGTCGACGCCATCCTGATCGGCGGCGGCATGGCTTACACTTTCCTGAAGGCTCAGGGCAAGTCGATCGGCAACTCAAAGCTCGAAAAGGACAAGGTCGACCTGGCCAAGACCCTGCTCGACAAGGCGGCCTCTCTCAAGAAAGAGATCGTCCTCCCCGTAGACCACGTGGTCGTGGACAAGGTCGATCCGGCCGCGAAGACTGAGATCGTGGGCGAGAACATACCCGACGGCAAGATCGCGGTCGACATCGGGCCGAAGACGATAGCCTTGTTCGAGAGCAAGCTCAAGAACGCAAAGACCGTGGTCTGGAACGGGCCCATGGGTATTTTCGAGATGGACGCTTTCGCAAAGGGGACCGAGGCGATCGCCCGGTTCCTCGGCGGTCTTCAGGGCGCCACCACGATCATCGGCGGCGGCGATTCGGCGGCCGCGGTCGCTAAATTCGGCCTGAAGGACAAGATGACGCATATCTCGACCGGCGGCGGAGCCAGCCTCGAGTTCCTCGAGGGCAAGAAGCTCCCCGGCATCGAGGCATTGACCAATAAGTAGATCACACTGAACAAGAACTTTTTGAGTTCAAGGAGACAGCTTTGAGAAAAACAATCATCGCGGGCAATTGGAAGATGTACAAGACCATCGGTCAGGCGATCGAGCTGGCCAACGGGCTCAAGCGCGAGCTGTTCAAGGTGAACCCGGCGGACATCGATGTCGTGGTCTGTCCGGTATACACCTCTTTGAGCGAGGTGGCGGAGGTGATCGCCAACTCCAATATCGCTATGGGCGCCCAGGACTGCTACTGGCAGGAGGAAGGCGCTTTCACCGGTGAAGTCTCCTGCACCATGATCAAGGACGCCGGCTGTTCGTACGTCATCATCGGCCATTCCGAGCGCAGGCAGTATTTCTGCGAGACCAACGAGACGGTGAACAAGAAGCTCAAGGCCGCTCTGGCCGCCGGGCTCACCCCGATCGTCTGCGTCGGCGAGACGCTTGCCGAGCGCGAGGCCAACAAGACGTTCGCGGTCCTCGAGGACCACGTCAAGAACGGGCTTGCCGGGATATCCGAGAAGGACGCGCAGAAGACGGTCATCGCCTACGAACCGGTATGGGCGATCGGCACCGGGAAGACCGCGACTCCTCAGCAGGCCCAGGAAGCTCACGCCTACATCCGCGGGCTGCTGGAGAAGATGTTCGGCAAAGAGATCTCCGCCGCGATGCGCATACAGTACGGCGGCAGCGTCAAACCGGAAAACACCGAGGAGCTGATGCGCCAGCCCGATGTCGACGGGGCGCTCGTGGGAGGCGCCAGCCTGAAAGTCGATTCGTTCTCCGACATCGTGAAAAAAGCGCTCAACATAAGGAAATAAGACCATGGGAATAATAATCGCCATACACGTCATTGTCTCCGTCGTTCTTATCTGCCTGATCCTGATCCAGAGGGGAAGGGGAGGCGGGTTCGTCGACCAGTTCCAGGGGCTTGAGACGGTCTTCGGGACCAAGACAAGCGCGTTCCTTACGAAGACGACATCGGTCCTCGCCATCGTCTTCTTCATCACCTGCCTTTCGCTGGCTTTCTGGTCGCTGCGCCAGGGAAGGTCGCTGGTCGGGAACGTGCCCGTCCAGAAGTCGCCGTACACCAATTCGACCTCGGGCAGGGAGATCCCGGCGCAGAAACCGGTGACCCCGGAGGCGACACCGGCTCCGCAGTCTGAACAGAACCAGGCTGCCCCCGCGCCCGCTCCTGCTCCTCAGGCCCAGAATTCCACGGCCCAGTAAGGACCGTGACGCGCTAAGCGGACCGTCAATGAAGTCCTTTCAGAACATAACAGGAAAGCTGCCGGTGCTGATGGCAGCTTTCCTGTTTTTTTTCTCCCCGGCCGCGGCCCAGGACCGCGGTGACGCGTTCGTGGAAGCTTCCATCGGCGACGCCCGCACCCTTGTGCCCATTCTCGCTTCCGATACCGCTTCCAGCAATATCTGTTCCCTGATGTTCAACGGTCTGGTCAAGTATGACAAGGACCTGAACCTTGTCGGCGACCTGGCCGAACGCTGGGATATACTCGAGGACGGTCTGGTCATCGTTTTCCACCTGAGGAAGAACGTGCTCTGGCAGGACGGCGTCCCTTTCACCGCCCGCGACGTCGAATTCACCTACAAGAAGCTGATCGATCCCGCCGTCCGGACCCCCTATGGAGGCGACTTCGAACGGGTCAGGTCCCTTGAAGCGGTCGACGACTACACCGTCAGGGTGACCTACAAGGAACCGTTCGCGCCGGCACTGGCCAGCTGGAGCATGTTCATGATGCCCGAGCATATCCTGGCGAAGGAGGATCTGAACACGACGAAGTTCTCCCGCCAGCCCCTGGGCCACGGAGCTTACAGGCTCCGGCGGTGGAAGACCCAGGATATGATCGAACTGACCGCCAGCCCTTCCTATTTCGAGCATGAGCCGTACATAGGCCGGTACGTGTACCGTATCATCCCCGACGAAGCCACGATCTTCCTTGAGCTTCAGATGCTCGGAGTGGATTCGAGCTCGCTGACACCGCTTCAGTTCAGCCGCCAGACCGACACGAAGTTCTTCCGGGATAATTACCGGAAATACAAGCTGCCCGGTTTCAATTACACGTACATCGGGTACAACCTCGATAACCCGTTGTTCTCGGACAAGCGCGTGCGCAAGGCGCTGAACATGGCCGTCGACAAGAAAGAGATCATCTCGATGGTCCTGATGGGTTTCGGGGATATCTCGACCGGACCTTACGTGAAGCAGTCCTGGGCGTACAACGAGGATGTGAAGCCAGCGCCTTTCGACCCGGCTGCAGCCAGGGTCCTTCTGGCCGAAGCGGGCTGGAGGGATATCAACCGCGACGGCTGGCTGGAAAAGGGGGGGAGGCGGTTCGCGTTCACCATCCTGACCAACCAGGGGAACGAGGAGAGGTTGAAGACCTGCCAGATCATCCAGCGCAGGTTGGCCGAGATCGGTGTGAGCGTGAAGATCAAGGTCCTGGAATGGAGCGTCCTTCTTTCGCAATACATCGACAAGCGTAATTTCGAGACGATCTGCCTGGGCTGGACCGTGCCGCGCGAGCCGGACAATTACGACATCTTCCACTCGTCAAAGACCAAAGAAGGCGAGTTCAATTTCGCAGGGTACAGGAACGAAGAGGTGGACCGCCTGCTGATCGAGGCGCGCAGGATATTCGACCAGCCGAAGCGGGCGGCGTTGTACAAGCGTATCCAGGAGATACTCTATGACGACCAGCCGTACATGTTCCTGTACGTGCCGGAGAGTCTGGTCATCCTGAACAGCCGTTTCCGCGGGGTCGAGCCCGCTCCAGCCGGCCTGAGCTATAATTTCGTGGACTGGTGGGTGCCTAAGGCCGACCAGAAATACCGGATGAGCGAGAGATAGAGGGGACGGGTAACTGAGGGACGTACCTTCAGGTGCGTCCCGAAGGGACCCGTCCCCACACACAGCTATGTCGAAATACCTATTACGCAGATTATTAGGCCTCATCCCGCTGCTCTTCGGCATCACGGTGATCAGCTTCGCGATCATCCACCTGGCGCCGGGTAAGCCCGCGGAGGTCGAGCAGTCGATGAATCCCCGCGTTTCGGCTGAAGCGAGGGCGAGGCTGGAGAAGCTTTACGGTCTTGACCGGCCGCTCCACGTCCAGTACCTGGAATGGGTAGGAAAGCTGGCGCGTTTCGATTTCGGCAGGTCGTTCGGCGACGGCAGGCCGGTGCTGGATAAGATCGTCGAGCGCATCCCGGTCACCCTGGCGATCAACGTCAGCTCGCTGCTGCTGATCTTCATCATCGGCATCTTCCTGGGGATAAAGAGCGCCTTGCGTCCGGGTTCCGTCTTCGACCACTCGATGACGGTGGGGATGTTCCTGCTTTTCGCCGCGCCGACCTTCTGGCTGGCACTTCTGGCCATGCAGCTGTTCGGCATCCAGCTCCACTGGTTCCCTATCTCCGGGCTGACCTCGCTTGATTATGAATACCTGAGCCCCTGGCGCAAGTTCCTCGATGTGAGCTGGCACCTTTTTCTGCCTGTGGCCGTAGCGAGCTTCGGAAGCCTCGCCGGGATCTCCCGGTACATGCGTTCGAGCATGATCGATACTCTGCGTCAGCCGTTCATCACCGCCGCCAGGTCCAAAGGCCTGGGCTACGGCGATGTCGTCTACAAGCACGGTCTGCGCAACGCCATCCTGCCCATCGTCACTATCGTCGGCCTTTCCATCCCCGGTCTTCTGGGCGGGAGCGTGATATTCGAGTCAATCTTCGCCCTGCCGGGGATCGGCAGGCTTTTCTATGAAGCGGTGATGACCAGGGATTATCCGTTGATCATGGCTGAAGTCGTCCTGGGCGCTGTGCTGACCATGATCGGGAATCTTGCCGCGGACATCGGCTACGCGTACGCCGACCCGCGCATAAAATACCAGAAGTAGACGCTGTATGCAAAGTATTGAAGGAAAATGATTTACTAAACAAATACTAAGGAAAATATTTGTTTTGTAACTAACTGGAGCTCAAGTTGTTGCGTAAAGCGTCTACTAATCCTTATCTTTTTGCGGGTATAGCGATAATCGGGGTGATGGCGGGTATAGCCGTTCTGGCGCCGGTGCTCAGTCCTTTCAACCCGGCGGCTATCGACCAGCAGAGCCTGCTTGCCGCTCCTTCGGCGTCACATCCGATGGGTACGGACAGCCTGGGCAGGGACCTGTTAAGCAGGATGATCTACGGCGCCAGGATATCGCTGAGCATCGGACTGATCGCGGTGGGCATATCGGTCATCCTTGGCGTGGCGCTCGGCTCCGTCGCGGGATTTTACGGCGGATGGGTCGACGCGCTGATCATGCGTTTCGCCGATGTCATGCTCTGTTTCCCGACCTTCTTCCTGATCCTTGCCGTGGTCGCGTTGACCGAGCCTTCCATCTTCAATATCATGGCCATAATCGGCGCCACGAGCTGGATGGGCGCAGCCCGCCTGGTCAGGGGGGAGATACTCTCTCTCAAGGAACGGGAATTCGTCCAGGCGGAGCGCGCGCTGGGGGCGTCCAATGCCCGCATCATCACTGTGCACCTCATACCGAACGCGCTCGGTCCTGTTCTTGTCCACGCTACCCTGGGCATCGCGTCGGCGATCCTGCTTGAGTCCGGCCTGAGCTTCCTCGGGCTCGGGGTGCAGCCTCCCGTGCCGAGCTGGGGGAATATCCTTATCGAGTCGAAATCGACGCTGGGGGTGGCCTGGTGGATCACGGTTTTCCCGGGCATGGCGATCCTCCTGACGATCCTCGGCTTCAATTTCCTTTCCGAGGGGCTCAAGAAGATAATAGGTTGACGATGGAAAACCTGCTTGAGATAAAAAATCTGAGGGTCGAGTTCAACACCGAAAGGGGCCTTTCGACGGCGGTCAGGGATGTCAGCCTCCGGGTGCGTACCGGTGAGACGATCGTGCTGGCAGGAGAGTCGGGTTCGGGGAAATCGGTGACCGCCATGGCGGTGACCGGCCTTCTGCCGCAGGAAGCGCTGGTCGCTTCCGGCGCGATAATCTTCAAAGGGAGGGACCTGATCGGATTGCCGGAGGACGATCTCGACCGGATACGGGGAAAAGAGATCGCCTATATTTTCCAGGAGCCTTCCAGCTACCTGGACCCGGTATACACGATAGGGGAACAGATAGCGGAGACGCTTGTCTTCCATCAGTCGATGAAAAAGGAGGCTGCCCGGGCCGAGGCGCTGCGGCTTCTCGGGCTGGTGCGGATAAACGAACCGGAGAGGGCGGCGCGCAGTTACCCCCATCAGCTGTCCGGAGGGATGAACCAGCGCGTCTTTATCGCGATAGCCCTTGCGTGCGGGCCCCGGCTCCTCATCGCCGACGAACCGACGACCTCGCTGGACATCACCATCGAAGACCAGATCATCACGCTGCTCTGCGAGCTGAAGAAGAAGCTGGGTTTCTCACTCCTTTTCATAACCCATAACCTGGCTGTGGGGCGCAGGATCGCCGACCGCATGTTCATCATGCATAAGGGGGAAGTGGTCGAAGAAGGAGACGTCGCTTCCATTTTCGGCTCGCCGCGCCATCGGCACACAAAGGAACTGATCGAGGCCTACGAGAGGATAGGAAGGATCCGACAGTAGTGGGACGTGTCCCCTCAGGACTATAGACAGAAGCGGGACGTGCCTTTTTAGGACACCCCTAAAGGGATGTCCCTCGAAGGCACCGTCCCTCATGACAATATGATACTTGAGGTAAAGAACTTAACGAAGGAATTTACTGTAGAGACGGGGATGTTCGGTATCCCGCTGAAGGTCCGGGCCCTGGACGGCGTCAGTTTCTTCATGAACGAATTCGAGACCCTGGGGGTCGTGGGAGAATCGGGTTCGGGCAAAAGCACTCTGGCCAAGATCATCACACGGTTGATCCCCCCGACTTCAGGCGGCGTCCGTTTCGATCCTCAGGCGATCCGGGACCTGCGCAGGGACGTGCAGATCATCTTCCAGAATCCCTATGCCAGCCTTGATCCCCGCATGAGGATAGGCGATGCGGTGGCTGAACCGATGGTCATCCAGAAAAAAGGGGACGCGCGCAGGCGCAGAGAGAGGGTGCGGGAACTCCTGGACTCGGTGGGTATCGATCCTGCTTCCGCCGGACGTTTTCCCTCGCAGTTCTCAGGCGGACAGCGTCAGCGGGTCTGCATAGCCAGGGCGCTGGCATGCGAGCCGAAGTTCCTGGTGCTCGACGAGCCGGTCTCATCGCTTGACCTGACCGTGCAGTTGAGGCTGATGGAACTGCTGGCGAAGCTGAAGAAGGATCTCCGGCTTACATATGTCTTCATCAGCCACAACCTGGCGGTCATCCAGTTCATAGCGGACTCCGTACTGGTGATGAAGGGAGGCAGGGTCGTCGAGCACGGACCCCGGGAGGAGATCTTCCGTACGCCCCGGGAAGCGTATACAAGGTCGCTGATAGAGGCGGGGACAAGGGCATAAAAATATATTTGACAGAGTTATTTCTTGGGGGTATACTTATAAAACTATGCAGAAAACATACTTACCTACGGAAAAGGACATCAACAGGAAGTGGTATCTGATCGATGCCAATGGGAAGGTCCTGGGCAGGATAGCTAGCCGCGCCGCGATGCTGCTCAGGGGCAAGCACAAGAGCATCTTTACCAGGCACATGGATACCGGCGATGGTGTCATCGTTATCAATGCCGATAAGGTCCGCGTAACCGGACGCAAGATGAGCGATAAGGTTTACAGGCGGTATTCGGGTTATCCGGGAGGATTGAGGGAGGTCCCGCTTGAGACGATGTTGGCCAAGAAGCCGGAGAAGGTGATGGAGCTGGCTATCAAGCGGATGCTGCCGAAAGGTGCCCTGGCTGAACAGATGATCAAGAAACTGAAGGTGTACGCGGGCGACAAGCATCCTCACGCCAATCTTAAACCGGAACTTCTAAAATAACGAGACTATGGACACGAGCATATCGAAACCCCAGACACTTGGACGGCGCAAGAACGCGATCGCGCGGATCTCGCTTGTTCCCGGCAAAGGCCTCATGACCGTCAACGGCAGGCCTGTCGAGGAGTATTTCAAGCGGGAGACCGACCTGATCCTCGTGCGGCAGCCGCTCAAGACGACCAACACTTTCACGAAATACGATTGCCAGGCCACCGTCAGCGGAGGGGGCATCACCGGACAGGCCGGGGCCATCCGTTTGGCCATCTCCCGTCAGCTTATCAACCTCGAGCCCGAGCTCAAGGACCTGCTCCGCAAGAGCGGCTTCCTGACCAGGGACCCGAGAGCCAAGGAGCGTAAGAAGTACGGGCAGAAGGGCGCGCGCAAGCGCTTCCAGTGGACGAAGAGGTAAAACGGCAAATACCGACATTCTGATCGACCGAAGATCCCGCTGGAACCCCCAGCGGGATTTTCATTTTTAGAGGAACTTAGACAGACAGCTTTAGCGGAAGAACTGGATTTGTTTGAGCGTGCATCCTCGGTAAGGTGACTATCGGACTTGCTTTTTGGTGGGCGTGTGGAGCCCGAGCGGCATGGACCGCGAGTCAGATTCCCGAATCGCGAGGGCGAGCACCCGAGCGACGTTTTGCCACGCCGGGGCAAAACGAGCGTCCCAACAAAAAGCAAGTCCGATAGTCGATTCCTCGACGACGAAAATACTTGAAAATCTCTTCATTGCCTGTATAATAACTTTTATTGTTCAGTAGGTTATGGAAATACGGGGGAGGGTTATGAAGAAAGCTTTGATCACGGGAATAACCGGCCAGGACGGCTCTTATCTCGCCGAGTTTCTGCTCAAAAAAGGGTATGAGGTCCACGGTATAGTGCGCAGGGTCGCGCTCGAGGACCCTTTCCACAGGCTCCAGCGCATCTCGCACGCGCTCGACAGGCTGAAGATCCATTCCGGCTCCCTCGAGAACTACCCCAGCCTGTGCCACATCGTGGCCAAGATCAAGCCCGACGAGTGCTATCACCTGGCCGCGCAGAGCTTTGTCAGCTACTCGTTCGAGGACGAGTTCTCGACGATAAACACGAACATAAACGGCACCCATTTCATGCTGTCGGCGGTCAAGGAGTTCAGCCCGAAATGCAGGTTCTACTTCGCCGCTTCCAGCGAGATGTTCGGCCATGCGCTCCAGACGCCTCAGAGCGAGAAGACGCCGTTCTACCCGAGGTCGCCGTACGGGATCTCCAAGGTCGCCGGTTTCGACCTGACGCGCAACTACCGGGAGGCCTATAACCTTTTCGCTGTTTCGGGCATCCTGTTCAACCACGAGAGCCCCCGCAGGGGATTCGAGTTCGTCACGCGTAAGATCACCAGCAGGGCCGCGGAGATTAAGCTGGGCATGGCATCCTCGCTGCCGCTGGGCAACCTCGACGCCAAGCGCGACTGGGGTTTCGCCAAGGAATACGTCGAGGCGATGTGGCTGATGCTGCAGCAGAAGTCGCCTGATGATTTCGTGATCGCCACCGGCGAAACGCACACGGTCCGGGAGTTCGTCGAGAAGGCGTTCCGTCACGTCGGGCTTAACTGGAAAGACCATGTGGTCGTCGATAAGCAGTTCTACCGTCCTTCCGAGGTCAATCTGCTGAAGGGCGATTACCGGAAGGCCGCCAGGAAGCTTGGCTGGAGGCCGAAGACGAGTTTTAATAAGCTGGTCGAGATGATGGTGGACGCCGATCTCGAACGGCTCAAGAGCGGACGATAACACTACGAGGAGACATCCATGATCATCAAGGCGGACATCATAGGGGCCACAGGGTACACGGGCCAGGAGCTCGTCGATATCCTTTTGCGCCATCCCGACGTTCGCATCAATAACCTCTATTCCACCACGGACGAGCCCAGGAAGCTCGCGGACCTTTTCCCGCGGTTCAGGTCGAGGACAGGTCTTACCGTCCAGAAGCTCGACGCCAGGAAAGCGGCGCGGAGCGAGGCGTCGGTCGTCTTCCTTGCCCTGCCCCATACCTGCTCGATGGACCTGGTGCCGGGTCTTCTCAAGGCCGGCAAGCGGGTCATCGACCTGGGAGCCGATTACCGGCTGCGCAACGTCGCCGTCTACGAGAAGGCGTACGCGGCCAGGCACAAGGACCGGAACAATCTCAAGCAGGCGGTGTACGGACTGCCGGAGATATACAGGCACAAGATAAAGGGTGCCCGGCTGATCGCCAATCCCGGGTGCTATCCGACAGCTTCGATACTCGGGCTTGCCCCGCTTGTTTCCCTTGATACCGTCTCGTCCGTCATCATAGACGCGGCATCGGGCACCAGCGGAGCCGGCAAGAAAGCCGTGAAGGATATGCTTTTCACCGAGGTGGACGAGGATTTCAAGGCGTACAAGGTGAACACCCACCAGCACATGCCTGAGATAGAACAGGAGCTCTCGAAGCTGGCGGGGGAGAGGACACAGGTGGTATTCGTACCGCACCTCCTGCCGCTCAAGCGGGGGATCCTTGCGACGCTCTACGTCTCGTCCGCTACGCGGGCATCGGCGGTGCACGGCCTGTACCAGAAATTCTACAAGAACGAACCCTTCGTGCGGGTCCGCGACGAAGGCGTTTTCCCTTCCATCAAAGACGTCGCCGGTACTAATTTCTGCGACATCGGTGTGAGGGCCGACGGGAACACGGTCATCGTCATCAGCGCCATCGATAACCTCCTGAAGGGGGCTTCGGGCCAGGCCGTGCAGAACATGAACATCATGTTCGGTTTCCCGGAGACCACGGGACTGCTCTGATATGAAAACCAAAAATAGTGCCGTCTTGCCAAAGGGTTTTACCGCCGCGGGTATTTCCAGCGGGATAAAGAAGTCGGGAAAGCTTGACCTTGCGCTTTTCTACTCGGCCTCGCCCTGCGTGGCCGCCGGGATGTTCACGACCAATAAGGTCGCGGCCGCTCCCGTCGTCCTGTGCAGGAAGAACCTGGCGTCGGGGAAACGTTTCCACGCCGTTGTCGCCAACAGCGGCAACGCGAACTGTTTCACCTTTGCGGCAGGTTTATCCGACGCCAAACGCATGGCTCACAGCGCCGCCGCGTGCCTCGGCGTCTCCGACACCTCGGTATTCGTCGGTTCGACCGGTATCATCGGCAAGAGACTTCCCGCTCAGAAAGTCGAGCAGGCCATGCCTGCTCTGGCACAGTCGCTTTCAGCGGCCGGTATCATCGACGCCTCCCGGGCGATCATGACCACCGACAAGTTCCGCAAGGAGCTGACCGCGCAGGTCACAATCGGTGGAAAGACGGTCACGGTCTGCGGCGTCGCCAAAGGCGCGGGTATGATCTCTCCGACGATGGCCACGATGCTGTCTTTCGTGTTCACCGATGCTGCCATCCCGCAGGCAGTCTTGAAAAAAGCGCTCAAGGCCTCGGTCTCAAAAAGCTACAACCGGATCACGGTGGACGGGTGCATGAGCACCAATGACACGGTCATCTGTCTGGCCAACGGCTGCGCCGGGAATAGTCCGATAAAAGGGGGGAAGGGACTTGCGCTCTTCCAGCAGGCCCTGGACGCGGTAAATCTGGCCCTTGCGAAACTGATGGTCAGGGACGGGGAAGGCGCTTCCAAATTCATAGAGATAACCGTCCGGGGCGCGGTCTCCGAGGATGACGCGCGCAAGGCATGTCTGGCGATAGCGAACTCCAACCTTTTCAAGACCGCGGTCTACGGCGAGAACCCGAACTTCGGCCGTATCGTCCAGGCTGTCGGCGCAAGCGGCTGCCGGATGGACGAGCGCAGGCTCAAGGTCAGGATGGGACCGTTGACCGGGAAGGACGTATGGGTCGAGGCTTCGCTTTCGATGGGCAAGGCCTCCTGCACCGTGTACGCGTCGGACCTGACCCCCGAGTACATCAAGATAAACGCTGCATACAACTAAGGGAAAGAGGTAGAAATGGAAGCGGCGATAAAGAAAGCTGAAGTCCTGATCGAGGCCCTGCCGTACATCAGGCAGTTCAGGGATAAGGTCATAGTCATCAAGTACGGGGGAAGCATCCTCGGTGAAGAGAAGATCCGCAGGATCGTCCTCCAGGACCTGGTCTTCCTCAATTTCATGGGCCTCAGGCCCGTGCTTGTGCACGGAGGCGGCCCGAATATCAGCGACCGTATCCGGCAGTCGGGGAAGAAGACCGATTTCGTCGACGGGATGCGCGTGACCGATGAGGAGACGCTCAAGGTGGTCGAAGAGGAGCTGAGCAAGCTCAACTCCCTGATAGTCTCCGAGATCGCCGACCTTGGCGCCGGCGTGCAGGGGATCAACGGCAAGGACGGCCTGATCATCGCGGAGAAAAAGAAGGCCAAGATCGACCTCGGCCAGGTGGGCAACGTCTCGGGGATCCATCCGGAGCCCGTACTGGCGATGCTCAAGCAGCAGAAGATACCGGTCATCCTTCCCATGGGGAGGGGGGCCGATAAGAAGACCTATAACGTCAACGCGGACGAGGCGGCCGCGAACATCGCGGCGGGCCTCAAGGCGGAGAAACTGGTGGTCCTGACCAACGTCAAGGGCATCATGCGCAATCCCGAGGACCCTCATTCGTTCCTCTCCACGCTGACCGAAGAGGGTGTCATCAACCTCAAGAACGAGAAAGTCATCCAGACGGGGATGATCCCGAAGGTCGACGCCTGCATCACGGCGCTGGACAAGGGCGTCAAGAAGACCCATATCGTCGACGCCTGCATCCCGCACGCGCTGCTGCTCGAGATATTCACGGACAAAGGTATCGGAACGGAAATAGTGCTATGAAAAAACAGGAGATCTTCGACAGTTATAAAGACTGCGTGGTTCCCAGCTATAACAAGACCCCGCTTATTTTCGTGAAGGGGAAAGGGAGCTGGCTCTGGGACATTGACGGCAAAAAGTACCTCGATTTCTTTCCGGGATGGGGAGTGGGCTCGCTGGGCCATTGCCATCCGGCGGTGATGAACGCGGTGCGGGACCAGGTCTCAAAGCTCGTCTTCGTCCCCAACAGCTATTACAACGTGCCGCAGGCGCGGCTGGCGAAGGAGCTCAATTACTGGACCAAGCTCCCTTTCAAGTCCTTTTTCGGCAACTCAGGGGC
>JBLMZF010000124.1:0-20810 GCA_050258655.1 Deltaproteobacteria bacterium
AGCGGCCCCGCTGATTATCGACGGGCTCAGGATGATAGCTTCCGGCAGATTCAGCCTGACCGAGCAGGATGAGGCGAAGGTGACAATGGCGCCGAAACTGACCAAGACCGACGGCGCGATCGACTGGGGCCGGGACGCCCTGAAGGTGCGCGATCAGATACGGGGGCTGGCCGGATGGCCGGGCTCCTACAGCCGTTTCAAAGGGAAGCTGATCAAAATCTTTCCTCCTGTCTCTGCAGATCAGGAGGCGGCCAAGGCTTCTCCGGGAACTGTTATCGCTGTCTCAAAGTCCGCTCTGCGGGTCGCCTGCGGCAGCGGACATCTTGAGATCACCGACCTGCAGCCGGAAGGCAAGCGCAGGATGAGCGTCCGCGAGTTCGAGGCCGGCCATGGCATCAAGGAGGGGGATAAGTTCTTGCATTAGGCGACCCCTGTGATATAATAACAGCTTCGTTTGGACGGATTGTCCGCATATATATAGGAAAAGATGCCTGAATTAAGGAAAGACCCTGTCATCGGAAGGTGGGTCATCGTAGCCACGGAAAGAGCGCGCAGGCCCGACCAGTTCTCCGCGCAGCAGCAGGAGAGCGTGCCGGAGAAGCCATGCCCGTTCGATGAGGGCCACGAGGAAAAGACGCCTCCCGAGATCTACGCCGTCAGGCGCAATAACAGCGAGCGCAACAAGCCGGGGTGGGAGCTGCGAGTCGTGGCCAGCCAGACCCCGTTCCTGCGCATAGAGGGCGAGCTCTCCCGCAGGGGCAAGGGCCTGTACGATATCCTCAACGGCATCGGGGCCCACGAGATCATCATCGAGACCAACGAGCATGTGGCCAATATGGCCGACCTGAGCGAGGAGCGGATCGCGATGGTCATGAAATGCTATATCGACCGCATCCTGGACCTCGAGAACGACCGCCGCTTCAAGTACGTGCTCGTGTTCAAGAACTACGGATGGAGCGCCGGCGGCGGAAGAGTGCGCCACGCGCGTTCCCAGCTTATCGCCACGCCGGTCAATCCCAAACGGGTCAAAGAGGAGCTGGTAGGCGCCCGCCAGTATTACGAGTACCACGAGCGCTGCGTCTTCTGCGATATCATCAGGCAGGAGATGGAGCAGAAAGAGCGCCTTATCCTCGATATCGACGGTTTCATCGCCGTCGTGCCGTTCGCCGCGCGGTTCCCCTTCGAGGTATGGATACTTCCCAAAAGACATTCCTGCGATTTTGTTTCCATAGACGAGAATGAGCGCAAGGGGCTGGCCAGGATACTCAAACAGGTGCTCCTGAAGCTTAAGGTGGGGCTCAACGACCCCGCGTACAACTATATCATCCACACCGCGCCGTTCAGAAGGCAGAAGGCCGGATACTGGAAGACCATAAACGACGATTACCACTGGCACATAGAGATAACGCCGCGCCTGACCAGGGTCGCGGGCTTCGAATGGGGGACCGGTTTCTACATCTGCCCGGTCACGCCTGAAGCCGCCGCAAAATACCTGAGCGAGATCAGCGTGTGCAAATGTTAACGATATGTCAGAACTGAGAAGAGATCCCATAGGAGGCCGCTGGGTCATCGTCAACACTGAGGACCCCGTCCAGCCGTCCGGCTACGACCACTCTGAGGTCCGTTCGGGCAAGCCGTCGGTCTGCCCGTTCTGCTACGGCAATGAGGCGTTGACGCCGCCTGAGATCGTCGCGGTAAGGGACCCCAGCACCGCTCCCAACACTTCGGGCTGGGAAGTCCGCGTCGTGCCCAACAAGTTCCCCGCGCTCCAGATCGAAGGCGGGCTCGACCGCAGGGGCATGGGCCTGTACGACCTGTCCAAAGGCGTCGGCGCCCACGAGGTGATCGTTGAGACACCGTACCACAACAAGGATTTCCCCGATCTGCTCATCCCCGAGATAACGAACGTGCTCAACCTGTACTGCCAGCGCATGCGCGACCTCGAGCGGGACAGGAGACTCAAATATATCCTGCTCTTCAAGAACTACGGCGCGGCCGCCGGAGCTTCGCTTGAGCACCCGCATACCCAGCTGATCGCCCTGCCCATGGTCCCGAAGAACGTCAAGGAGGAGATCGGCGGCGCTCAGCACTATTTCGAATACCGCGAGCGGTGCATCTTCTGCGACATGATCAGGCAGGAGGAGGAAGAGAAGGAACGCATAATCCTGGAGAACAAGGATTTTATCGCTTTCTGCCCGTTCGTATCGCGTTTTCCTTTCGAGACCTGGATCATGCCGAAGAAGCATACCAGCCTTTTCTGCGAGACCCCGTATGAGGAGCTGCCTGAACTGGCGGTCATCCTGAAGGGGGTCATCTCGAAGATAAAGAAGGTGTTCGGAGACACCGCGTACAATTTCATGGTCCACAGCGGGCCGATAAACAGCGATAACGCTTCGCTTGACAGCTACCACTGGCACCTCGAATTCATGCCCAAGCTCACGAGAGTAGCCGGTTTCGAATGGGGGACCGGCTTCTATCTCGTCCCTACCCCGCCGGAGATCGCTGCCCGGTATCTCAGGGAAGCGAAGATCGATTAACATAACAGCCAGAACATAACAACAGGAGGAACAAATGGCAGTGAAAGTGGGTATCAACGGTTTCGGAAGGATCGGAAGGCTCGTAGCGCGCGCGATAATGGAACGGAAGAACTCGTCGCTGGAACTGGTGGCGGTCAATGACCTCACCGACGCCAAGTCCAACGCGTATCTTTTTAAATATGATTCCGTCCACGGCAGGTTCCCGGGCGACGTCAAGGCCGAGGGCGATGCCATATCGGTCAACGGCAAGATGATCAAGGTCCTCTCCAAGAAGGACCCGGCCGAGCTTCCCTGGAAAGACCTGGGCGTCGATATTGTCGTCGAATCGACCGGGCTTTTCACGATCAAGAACGACGGCGTCAATAAGAAGGGCAAAGAGGTCCGCGGCGCTGTCAACCATATCTCCAAGGGCGGCGCAAAGAAGGTCGTCATCTCCGCGCCTGCCCAGGACGAGGACATCACCGTCGTGATGGGCGTCAACGAGGGGAAGTACGACCCGAAGAACCACATCGTCCTTTCCAACGCGTCCTGCACGACCAACTGCCTTGCGCCCGTAGCCAAGGTCATCAACGACAAGTGGGGCATCGTCAAGGGTCTCATGACCACGATCCATTCCTATACGAACGACCAGAGGGTGCAGGATATGGCGCACTCCGACCTGCGCAGGTCCCGCGCGGCCGCTGTCTCTATGATCCCGACCTCAACGGGCGCCGCGAAGGCGATCTCGCTGGTCATCCCGGAGCTCAAGGGCAAGCTGGACGGGTTCGCGATCCGCGTTCCCACGCCCAACGTCTCCGTTGTCGACCTCACCTGCACGCTTTCCAAGAAAGCGACCGCGCAGGAGATCAACGCCGCCCTCAAGGGGGCTTCCGAAGGCGCGATGAAGGGCATCCTCGGCTACACTGAGGACCCGGTCGTCTCCGTCGACTTCAACCACTGCACGCTCAGCTCGATCGTCGACGCGCTCAGCACCAAGATGATCGGCGACGATTTCGTCAAGGTGCTCGCCTGGTACGACAACGAGTGGGGATACTCCAATAGGGTAGTCGATCTTTGCGAGTACATGGTTAAAAAGGGTCTTTAAGCAATCCAACCCGGGACGGTGCCTTCGAGGGACATGCCTTTAGGCGTGTCCTAAGAAGGCACGTCCCGCGACCCCTCTAAGAGTTTTAGTATAATAGACAAAATAATAGTTGACAACCCGGGCCAATACGTGTATATTTATTTGTCTATTGGCCGGCACTAGCCTTTCCACCGTTTCATCCAAAAAAGTGCATTAACCCCGTCGGAAAACACGATTTTCTTACAGGGTTGTGAGCCAGGAATCCCGAAATCGAGGTATTCTTGTCGGGATTTTTTTTCTTTTTGCTCCTTTATAGGAATACTACTGACTGAAATACAAAACGCCTTACGCGCTGGAGTAGCTCAGTTGGTAGAGCACGTCCTTGGTAAGGACGGGGTCACGAGTTCAATTCTCGTCTCCAGCTTATAATAACGACAGGAACTGAATATGCGCGAAATCGTATCGTTCGAATGCACGGTCTGCAAGAACCGTAATTACACTGAGACCAAGAACAAAAAGCAGCATCCAGACAGGCTGGAGACGAAGAAGTTCTGCAGGTATTGCCGCAAGCATACCCTGCACAAAGAGATCAAATAAGCCAGAGGTTCATCCAGTAACACAGGGCAAGGGCAAATCTAGGGGCGTCCGTTAATGGCAAACGGCGAGACTCCAAATCCCGTCCTGGGGGTTCAAGTCCCTCCGCCCCTGTAAACTTAGAAGGAAACATGAATTTCATCGGGAAGATCAACAAGTTTCTGCAGGAAGTGCGTGTTGAGTTAAGCAAGGTGTCGTGGTCGACGAAACAGGAGCTTATCGGTTCCACCGCTGTCGTGATCGCCCTCACCTCAATCATCGCGCTGTTCATCTTCTGTGTTGATTTTCTCCTCGCGCGGCTGCTGAGCATGCTGCTCAAAATCTAACCCCGGGAACAAAAGACATGGACAAAAAGAGCTGGTACGTCGTACATACGCAAACTGGTCTTGAGGATAAGGTGAAGACCGTTCTTGAGACCCGCGTTACGCAGGAGGGACTGACCGAGTCCATCGACAAGGTCGTTATCCCCACCGAGCAGATCTCCGAGGTCCGCTCGGGCAAGAAGCGCGTTTCCGAGCGCCGGTTCTTCCCGGGCTACATCCTTGTCTCGATGGAGATGAACGAGAGCACATACTCGTTCGTCCGCAAGATCCCCGGTGTCACCGGGTTCCTCGGCGCAGGCAAGAAACCCATCCCGCTTTCACCCACCGAAGTAGACAACATCCTCAAGAAGACAGAAGAGACCAAGCACAAACCCAGCCCCAAGACCATTTTCGAGAAGGGCGAGCAGATCCGCGTCAAGGAAGGCCCTTTCATGAACTTCAACGGCACCATCGACGAAATATACCCGGACAAGGGTAAACTCAAGGTCAGCATCTCGATATTCGGACGCTCGACGCCGGTCGAACTTGAGTACTGGCAAGTGGAGAAGATATAATGGCTAAGAAAATCACCGCTCAGATCAAACTGCACGTTCCCGCCGGATCCGCCAACCCGGCGCCGCCCGTCGGCCCCGCGCTCGGTCAGCACGGCGTCAACATCATGATGTTCTGCAAGCAGTTCAATGACCAGACCAAGAACAGGGAAGGGCTCATCCTGCCGGTCGTCATCTCCGTCTATGAGGACAGGAGCTTCTCGTTCATCATCAAGAGCCCGCCTTCTTCGGTCCTGCTCAAGCGCGCGGCTAACCTCGCCAAGGCTTCAGGCCAGAGCGGCAAGGAGGTCATCGGCAAGGTCACCAGGGCGCAGTGCATCGAGATCGCCAAGCAGAAGATGAAGGATATCAATACCGCCGACATGGAGAAGGCCATCAAGATCATCGAGGGAACGGCGCGCTCCATGGGCATTAAGGTCGAAGGATAGAACAGCAGCACGCCGGAGAGGCCGCCCGGAAGGGGCGCTCGCACGCACGGCGAAACAAAGGAAGGGATATGAAAGACAGAAGCAAGAGATATAAGGAATCAGCCAAGGAATCGGACGAGAACAAGACCTACCAGCTCCGGGACGCGATCGGGCAGCTCAAGAAGATGAAGCAGCCGAAGTTCGACGCGACCGTTGAGCTCGATTTCCAGCTCAATGTGGACTCGAAAAAGTCGGACCAGATGGTCCGCGGCACCGTCGTCCTGCCTCACGGGACCGGCAAAAAGGTCAAGATCGCCGTGTTCTGCAGGGGCGAGCACGACAAGGTCGCCCACGATGCCGGCGCTGATTATATCGGGGCCCAGGAGCTCATCGACAGGGTCGCCGGCGGGTTCATGGATTTCGACTTCGTCATCGCGACACCCGAGATGATGAAGGACCTGAGCAAGCTCGGCAAGGTCCTCGGTCCCCGCGGCCTGATGCCCAGCCCCAAGACCGGCACCGTCACCAACGACCTCAAGAAGGCGATCGACGATGTCCGCAAGGGTAAGGTGGAGTTCCGCGTCGACAAGCAGGGCGGCGTCCACCTGATGGTCGGCAAGATGAGTTTCGATGAAGGCAAGATCTATGACAACGCGATGACCGTGATCAACGCGCTCAACGAGGCCAAGCCCGCGACGGTCAAGGGCAAATTCGTCCGGTGCGTCAGCATAGCGTCGTCGATGAACCCCGGTCTGCGCATAGAGGCGTAACCAAAACAAGGCACTGACATGAAAAAGCTGGGTGTATTATTCAAGGAAGCTTCAGAGAGCCGCATCAAGAAGAACATCAAGGATTCGGGTAACTTCTTCATCATCAAATATTCCGGCCTTTCCGGCCCCGAGCTCAACACGCTGAGGCTCTCGCTCAGGGACGCCAAGTCCGAATTGTTCGTCGTCAAAAACACTATCGCCCGTCGCGCCCTCAAGGATTCCGGCAAAGAGGATCTGACGAAGATGGTGGACGGCCCGTGCGGGTTCGTGTTCGCGGCGGAACCCGTGGGGGTGTCGAAAGTGCTGTTCAATTTCGCCAAAGACCACAACGACCTCAAGCTCGAGGGCGGCGTGCTCAATGAAGGCGTCATCGACAGCTCTCAGATCGCGTCGCTTGCCAAGCTGCCCTCGCGCGAGGTTCTGCTCGGGCAGGCTGTCGGTGCGATGAAATCGCCGATAACCGGATTCGTTATGGTGCTTAAGGGTAACCTGAGGAAACTGGTCTTTGCGCTTGAGCAGATACGCTCTAAAAAGCCAGCCTAATACAACTGAGAAAATTAAGGAGGAGATACCATGGCAAACGCAAAACTCGATGAAATGATCAAAACGATCGAAGGACTTTCCGTCCTCGAACTCGCCGACCTCGTGAAGGCGCTTGAGGAGAAGTTCGGCGTCTCCGCAGCGATGCCGATGGCAGTCGCCGCGGCTCCCGGAGCCGGCGCGGCCGCCGCTCCCGCAGCTGAAGAGAAGACGACCTTCAACGTCGTGCTCACCAGCGCCGGCGGCAACAAGATCGCGGTCATCAAGGAAGTCCGCGCAATGACCAACCTGGGCCTCAAGGAAGCCAAGGACCTGGTCGACGGCGCTCCGAAGACCGTCAAGGAAGGCGTCACCAAGGATGAGGCCGCCGAAATGAAGAAAAAGCTCGAAGCGGCTGGCGCCACCGTCGAACTGAAATAAGAGAAGCCGCAATCGTTTCCCCCAGGTACGAAACACCCGACGCTTATCTGTATTGCGTCGGTGTTCCGCCCGTGCGGAAGGAGAATGATGATTAAACGGAAGAATTTCGCCAAGTTTAAGGACGTAGTCGAATTACCGAACCTCCTGGACATCCAGACCGCCTCGTACAAAGAGTTCCTCCAGGCGAACGAGGCTTCCGACACGCGCAAGCGTATCGGGCTCCAGGAAGTGTTCGAGGACATGTTCCCCATCGAAAGCGCCGACCGTTCGGTCAGGCTCGAGTTCGTCAGCTATACGCTGGGCAAGCCGAAGTACGATATCGCCGAGTCGAAGAAACGCTCGGTGACGTTCGCGGCCCCGCTCAAGGTCAAGTTCCGTCTGACGACACCGTCCGACACGAAGGAACAGGACGCCTATTTCGGCGAGATCCCGCTTATGACAGCGACCGGTTCGTTCATCGTCAACGGCGACGAACGCGTCGTGGTCAGCCAGCTGCACCGCTCTCCCGGCGTCTCGTTCGAGGAAGAGCTCCATCCGACCGGCAAGAAGATCCTGTACGGCCGGGTCATCCCGTACCGCGGGGCATGGCTGGAGTTCAAGTACGACCTCACCGACACCATCATCGCCTACGTTGACCGCAGGAAGAGCTTCCCGGCCACGCAGATACTGCGCATCCTGGGCTTTTCCGATGACAACGAGATCATCTCCGCGTTCTCCAAGGACTTCCCGGAGATCCGCAATACGCTCAAGAAGGACATCACCAAGAACAAGGAAGAGGCGTACCTCGATTTTTACCGCAAGATGCGTCCGACCGAGCCCGTGACGAAGGAAGGGGCAGAGACCCTTTTCTACAGGCTCTTTTTCGACCCTGCCAGGTATGACCTGGAGCGTGCGGGCCGTTTCATCCTCAACCGAAAACTCGGGATGAACGTGGATCTCTCCAAGAGGATCCTCGATTCCGAGACCGTGATCAAGGTCATCGAGTACCTGATCAACCTCCAGGAGGGTATCGGCAAGATCGACGATATCGACCACCTCGGCAACCGCCGCATCAAGACGGTCGGCGAGCTGGTCCAGAACCAGATACGTATCGGCATGAGCAGGGTCGAGCGTTCGATCCGCGAGCGCTTGAGCGTCATCGGCGACACCGAGAACCTGAGCATCCATTCGCTGATCAACTCCAAGCTGTTCTTCACCCAGATACACGATTTCTTCGCCCGCAGCCAGCTTTCGCAGTTCATGGACCAGGTCAACCCGCTGGCCGAGATGACCCATAAGCGCCGTCTTTCGGCCGTCGGCCCCGGCGGTCTTTCCCGCGAGCGCGCGGGCTTCGAGGTGCGCGATATCCATCCGTCGCACTACGGCAGGATCTGCCCCATCGAGACCCCTGAAGGGCCGAACATCGGCCTTATCGCGTCGCTTTCAACGTACGCGAGGGTCAACCAGCTCGGGTTCCTTGAGACCCCGTACCGCAAGGTCGAGGACGGCAAGGTGTCCCGCAGGACGGAGTTCCTGACAGCAGATATAGAGGAAGAGAAGTTCGTCGCCCAGGCCAACGTGGCTGTCAACGAGGAAGGCCGTTTCGAGGAAAAAGAGATCATCTGCCGCCACAAGGACGATTTCCCGAAGGTGGCCCCGAAGCAGGTCGAGTTCATGGACGTCTCGCCGCGCCAGCTGGTGTCGGTCGCCGCGTCCCTGATCCCGTTCCTCGAGCATGACGACGCCAACCGCGCTCTGATGGGCTCGAACATGCAGCGCCAGGCGGTCCCCCTCATGATCACCGAGGCTCCCGTCGTCGGCACCGGCATGGAAGGCAAGGTCGCCTATGACTCCGGAGCCGTCGTGGCCGCTGAGGAAAGCGGCAGGGTCAACGCCGTTGATTCCGGTTCGATCACGGTCGGCAAGAAGACCTACCCGCTGATGAAGTTCATCCGCACCAACGCGGACACCTGCCTTAACCAGAGGCCGATCGTCAAGCTCGGCGAACACGTCGAGAAGGGCCAGGTCATCGCCGACGGCGTCAGCACCAGGAACGGTGAACTCGCGCTGGGCAAGAACCTGATGGTCGCGTTCATGCCCTGGAGAGGCCATAACTTCGAGGACGCGATCCTTATCAACGAGAAGATCGTTAAGGAGGATATCTTCACCTCCATCCACATAAAAGAGTTCGAGATCGAGGCGATCGAGACCAGGCTCGGGAACGAAGAGATCACCCGTGACATCCCGAACGTCAGCGAGGAATCGCTGAAGAACCTCGATGTCAGCGGCATCGTGCGCATAGGCGCCGAGGTCAACGCGGGCGACATACTGGTCGGCAAGGTCACTCCTAAGACCGAATCAGAGCTCTCTCCCGAAGAGAGGCTCCTTCGCGCCATCTTCGGTGAGAAGGCGTCGGACGTACGCGATACCTCGCTGCGCGTTCCGCCCGGGGTCGAAGGCTTCGTGGTCGACGTCCACGTGTTCCAGAGGAAGGAGCGCGGCCGCAAGTCAAAGGAAGAGAAGACCAAGGAAACCGCCAAGGTCAAGGAACTCAAGACGTATTACAAGCAGGAGATCGATTACGTCGTGGACGAGAAAGCGACGAAGCTCGCTCAGCTGCTCAAGGTCGATAAGGCGAAGATCGAAAAGGTCGATTTCAGCGACAACGAGGAAGCCAAGATCATGGCTGCCGCCTATGACGAACAGATCCAGGACCTGCTCTCCGAGCTGGCCCAGGAGCTGGAGAAGATAAAGCGCGGCGATGAGCTTCCGCCGGGAGTGCTGAAGCGGTGCGTGGTCTATATCGCGACCAAGCGCAAGCTCTCCGTCGGCGACAAGCTTTCCGGCCGTCACGGCAACAAAGGTGTCGTCGCCCGGATCATACCGGAAGAGGACATGCCCTATCTGCCTGACGGTTCGCCGGTCGACATCGTGCTGAACCCGCTGGGCGTTCCTTCACGTATGAACATCGGCCAGATCCTCGAGACCACTCTCGGGTGGGCGGCCAAGTCGCTCGGGCTCCACGCGATGACGCCGGTGTTCGACGGCGCCACTCTCGTCGAGATAAAGGACATGCTCAAGCAGGCCGGCCTCCCGACCAGCGGCAAGATAAAGCTCCATGACGGTTTCACCGGCGAGGCTTTCGACCAGGAGGTCACGATCGGCTACATCTACATGATGAAACTGATCCACCTCGCTGACGAGAAGATCCACGCCCGTTCGATCGGCCCGTATTCGCTGGTCACCCAGCAGCCGCTCGGCGGCAAGGCCCAGTTCGGCGGCCAGAGGCTCGGTGAGATGGAAGTGTGGGCGCTTGAGGCGTACGGCGCGGCGTTCACGCTCCAGGAGATGCTGACGGTCAAGAGCGACGACGTCGCCGGAAGGACCCGCATCTACGAAGCGATCGTCAAGGGAGAACAAAGGTTGACTCACGGCACCCCCGAGTCGTTCAACGTTCTGGTCAAAGAGCTTCAGGGGCTTGGCCTGGATATACGAATGGAAAAGGTGGGTAAATAATGGTAGAGAATATCCTGTTCGATACAATCGGCATACGGCTGGCGTCACCCCAGATCATCCGTTCGTGGTCGAAGGGCGAGGTCAAGCGCGCGGAGACGATCAACTACCGCACCCTCAAGCCCGAAAAGGACGGATTGTTCTGCGAACGCATCTTCGGACCTGTCCGCGACTGGGAATGCAACTGCGGCAAATACAAGGGGATCAAGTTCAAGGGGATCACCTGCGACCGCTGCGGCGTCACCGTCGACCGTTCCAGCGTCCGCAGGGACCGCATGGGCCATATCGAATTGGCCGCCCCGGTCACCCATATCTGGTTCTTCAAGGTAGTCCCCAGCCGCATCAGCGCGCTGCTGGATATGACCCTCAGGGACCTGGAAAAGGTCATCTATTACGAGGAATACATCGTCATCGACCCGGGCAACACCACGCTGCGCAAGAAAGAGCTTTTGAGCGAGGAGAAGTACCAGGACGCGCTCAACAAGTTCGGCGGCAAGTTCAAGGCCAAGATCGGCGCTGAGGCTGTGCAGGAGCTGCTCCGCGAGATCGACCTTGACGGGTACACGCGCAAGCTGCGCAGGGACATGGAGAAATCCAAGGAGGTCCTGGGCAACCGCAAGGTGCTCAAGTCCCTTAAGATCGTAGAGGATTTCCGCAAATCGGGCAACAAGCCGGAATGGATGATCATGGAAGTGCTCCCGGTCATCCCGCCGGACCTCAGACCCCTGGTGCCTCTTGATGGCGGCCGGTTCGCTACTTCCGACCTTAACGACCTGTACCGCAGGGTCATAAACAGGAACAACCGTCTCAAGAAGCTGATCGAGCTCAACGCCCCCGAGATCATCATCCGCAACGAGAAGCGCATGCTTCAGGAGGCGGTCGATGCCCTGCTGGACAACGGCAGGCACGGTCGCGCGGTGGTCGGCGCCAACAACCGGCCGCTCAAGTCCCTTTCTGACATGCTCAAGGGCAAGCAGGGGCGTTTCCGCCAGAACCTGCTCGGTAAGCGCGTCGACTACTCCGGCCGTTCTGTCATCGTCGTCGGCCCCGAGCTCAAGCTCCACGAATGCGGCCTTCCCAAACAGATGGCCCTGGAGCTCTTCGAGCCGTTCATCATAAAGAAGCTCAAGGAAAAAGGCTTTGTGCACACGATCAAGGGCGCGCGCCGCATGGTCGGCCACGGCAAGATCGAGGTCTGGGACATACTGGACGAGGTCATCAAGGACCATCCGGTCCTGCTGAACCGCGCTCCGACCCTGCACAGGCTCTCCATACAGGCGTTCCAGCCCGTGCTGACCGAGGGAAAGGCGATCAAGATCCATCCTCTGGTCTGTTCCGGTTTCAACGCGGATTTCGACGGCGACCAGATGGCCGTCCACGTCCCGCTTTCGCTTGAAGCCCAGATCGAGGCGCGGGTGCTGATGCTTTCGATCAACAATATCTTTTCTCCCGCGCACGGACGGCCCGTGCTGACTTCGACCCAGGACATCGTCCTCGGACTCGCGTATATGACCAAGGAGAAGTCGGGGGCAAAGGGTGAGAACAAGATGTTCGCCAATGCTGAAGAGGTCATCGGCGCCTATGACGACTGCGAACTTGACCTGCACGCGAAGATCAAGCTGCGCGTCGACGGAGAATACATCTACGATGAAAAGAAGTACGAGCCCGGCAAGAAGACCATTCTGACCACCGCCGGCCGCGTCCTCTTCAACGAGGAGCTCCCGGAAGGCTTCGGGTTCGTGAACCGCGAGCTGAACAAGGGCTCCGTCGGCAACATCGTCGCCGAAACCTTCAAGCGTTTCGGACACGCCGCCACCATCAAGCTGCTCGACGACCTCAAGAAGCTCGGCTTCGAGTTCGCAACGCTGGGCGGTATCTCCATCGGCATGGATGACCTGGTCATCCCGCATGCCAAGCCCGAGGTCATCAGCGAGGCGAGGGAAGCGGTAGCCAAGATCGAGAACCAGTATCGTCTGGGCGCGATCACCGAACGCGAACGCAAGAACAAGATCATCGACGTCTGGACCCACGCTACGGACAAGATCTCCGACATGCTTTTCAAGGAGATGCACACGTTCAACCCGATCTTCCTCATGGCGGATTCGGGCGCGCGCGGTTCCAAGCTCCAGGTCAGGCAGCTCTCCGGCATGCGCGGTCTCATGGCCAAGCCTTCGGGCGAGATCATCGAGAACCCGATCACCGCGAACTTCAAGGAGGGCCTGACCGTTCTCGAGTATTTCATCTCCGCGCATGGCGCCCGCAAGGGTCTGGCCGATACCGCCCTTAAGACGGCGGACGCGGGGTACCTGACCAGGCGTCTTATCGACGTCGCTCAGGACATCATCATCCATGACGAGGACTGCGGCACCCTGAACGGCATCACCGTCCAGGCGATCAGCGAGGGGAACGAAGTGGTCGTCTCCCTGGCCGAGCGCATCATCGGCCGCGTCGCCCTCGACAACATCGTCGATATCATCACTGACCAGGTGGTCGTCGCCGCCGGCGAGCAGATCACCGAGGAAAAGGCCGAGATGATCGAGAAGCTCGGCATAGAGAAGATCCGTATCCGCAGCGTTCTTACCTGCGAGGCGGAGCGCGGCGTCTGCATGAAATGCTACGGACGCAACCTCGCTACCGGCCGCATGGTAGAGTCTGGCGAGGCGGTCGGCGTCATCGCCGCGCAGTCCATCGGCGAGCCCGGCACCCAGCTGACGCTGCGTACGTTCCATATCGGCGGTACCGCGTCCAGGACCATCGAACAGTCGATGATCAAATCCAAGGACGCAGGCGTCGTCAAATATCACAACCTCAGGGTCGTGCCCAAGAAGAAGGAGTTCGTCGTCCTCAACCGCAACGGCTCGATCTCCGTGAACGACAAGGACGGCAGGGAACTCGAACGGTACCTCGTCCCGCAGGGCGGTTTCGTGGCGGTCAAGGACGGCGATGAGATCAAGGAAGGCACCGCGTTCGTCCGCTGGGACCCCTACACGGCGCCGATCCTTACCGAGGTCACCGGTATCGTCAGGCACGAGGACCTCAAGGAAGGCATGACCGTTGTCCAGGAGCTCAACCCGGTCACCAAACTGACCGAGCAGGTGGTCGTCGAGCATAAGGCCGAGTTCCACCCGCAGATCATCATCATGGACGAGAAGAAGGAAGTCCTGGGCATCTACCCGATCCCGGCCGGCGCCCATATCCTGGCCAAGGACGGGCAGACCATCGAAGCGGGCGACCTGCTCGCCAAGATCCCGAGGCTCTCCGTTAAGACCAGGGACATCACCGGCGGTCTCCCGCGCGTCGCTGAGCTTTTCGAGGCGCGCAGACCGAAGGACCCCGCCATCGTCAGCGAGATCGACGGTTTCGTCGAGTTCGGACAGACGAAGAAGGGGCAGAGGCTTGCGGTCGTCCGGTCGACGACGGGCATGGCCAAGGAGTACGTCATTCCCCACGGCAAGCACCCGAACGTTTACAAGGGTGACAGGGTCGAGGCCGGTCAGCAGCTGACCGACGGACCGGTCGTCCTTCAGGACATCCTGCGCGTCTGCGGCGACAAGGTCCTCCAGGAATACCTCGTCAACGAGGTCCAGGAGGTCTACCGCCTGCAGGGCGTCCATATCAACGACAAGCATATCGAGGTGATCATCCGCCAGATGCTCAGGAAGGTCCGCGTTGAGGACCCGGGTGACACCGAGTTCCTGCCCATGCAGCAGGTAGACAAGATCAAGTTCCAGAAGGAGAACGCCCGCGTGACCAAGAAAGGCGGCAAGCCTTCGACGGCCACACCGCTGCTTCTGGGTATCACCAAGGCGTCCCTGACCACCGACAGTTTCATCTCGGCGGCCAGCTTCCAGGAAACGACACGCATGCTTACCGACGCGGCGGCTTCAGGCAAGCACGATGACCTGTACGGCCTCAAGGAGAACGTCATCGTGGGCCACCTCATTCCCGCCGGCACCGGTTTCCGCGATCACAGGGTCGCCGAGCCGCTGCCTACGGTGGAAGCCCCCGCTGTAGAGGAGAAAACCGAGAAAGTGGAAACCGAGGAAAAGGAATAACTATGCCAACGATCACGCAGCTCATACGGTTAGGAAGGGGTCTCAAAAGCAAGAAGACCAAATCTCCGGCGCTCAAGGCATGCCCGCAGCGCAGGGGCGTCTGCATCCAGGTAAAGACCATGACGCCCAAGAAGCCGAACTCGGCCTTGCGCAAGATCGCGAGGGTCCGCCTCACGACGGGGATCGAGGTCACCGCATATATCCCGGGTGAGGGCCACAACCTGCAGGAGCACTCGATCGTGCTGGTCAGGGGCGGCCGCGTCAAGGACCTTCCCGGTGTCCGGTACCACATCGTGCGCGGGACTCTCGACGCCGCCGGCGTCAACGCGAGGAAGAAATCGCGGTCAAAATACGGCGCGAAGCGCCAGAAGGCTGCCTAACTTAGGAAAACACAATGAGAAGAAAACATACGCTCCACAAGGAAGCAGCATCAGACCCGAAGTTCAACTCGAAGATCGTCAACAAGTTCATCAGCATGGTCATGGTCGAGGGCAAGAAGTCCGTCGCCGAGGACATCGTCTACGGCGCCTTCGAGAAGGTCAAGACCGTGCTCAACGAGCCTGACGCGCTGAAGATCTTCCACAAGGCCATCGACAACGTCCGTCCGAGGCTTGAGGTCAAGCCCCGCAGGGTCGGCGGCGCCACGTACCAGGTCCCGATCGAGGTAAAGCAGGACCGCGGCGCTTCCATCGCGCTGCGCTGGATCAGGGATTACGCGCGCAACCGCAAGGGGAAATCCATGGAGGACAAGCTGGCCGACGAGCTGATCGCGGCGTACAAAGGCGAGGGGGCGGCGATCAAGAAGCGTGACGATACGCACAAGATGGCCGATTCGAACAAGGCCTTCGCGCATTTCCGTTGGTAATTTGAACTGCACCCAGGCAATCAAAGGAATAGATCATACATGGCACGCAAAGTACCGTTAGAGAAATTAAGGAACATGGGCATCATCGCGCACATCGACGCGGGTAAGACCACTACCAGCGAAAGGATCCTGTTCTATACCGGGAAATCCTATAAGATCGGTGAGGTGCATGACGGCACAGCCGTTATGGACTGGATGGTCCAGGAACAGGAGCGCGGCATCACCATCACCGCCGCCGCCACCACCTGCCAGTGGAAGGACATCACGATCAACCTGATCGATACGCCCGGCCATGTCGACTTCACGGTCGAGGTGGAGCGTTCCCTGAAAGTGCTCGACGGTGCGGTCGTCGTCTTCTGCGGTGTCGGCGGGGTCGAACCCCAGTCCGAGACCGTGTGGCGCCAGGCCGACCGTTACAACGTCCCGCGCCTCGCGTTCGTCAACAAGATGGACAGGACGGCCGCCAACTTCCTGGGCACCGTCCAGCAGATGAAGGACATGCTCGCCGCCAACGCGGCCGCCGTCCAGCTGCCTGTCGGCGAAGAGGAGAACTTCAAGGGCATCATCGACCTGGTCGAAGAGAAGATGTACTGGTACGAGACCGACATCCAGGGCAAGGAATTCGAGATAAAGGACGTTCCGGAGGACATGAAGGAGAAGGTCAAGCAGTACAGGGCCGTGCTCCTCGAGCGCCTCGGCGAGGTCGACGACGCGATGATGGAGAAGTTCCTGGCCAACGAGATACCGTCAGCGACCGAGATCAAGGCGGCGATCCGCAGGACCGTGCTTGGCAGCCGTTTCACGCCGGTGTTCCTCGGTTCGGCCTTCAGGAACAAGGGCATCCAGATGCTGCTCGACGCGGTCAAGGATTACCTGCCGTCGCCCCTCGAGGTCCCGCAGGTAAAGGGCACCAAGCCTGATACCGGGGAGTTCGAGGAGATCAAGGCGGCCGACAACGCGCCGTTCTGCGCGCTGTGCTTCAAGGTCGCCACCGATCCCTTCGTCGGCAAGATCAACTATATCCGCGTCTATTCAGGGACGCTCAACAGCGGAACGTATCTTCTCAACGCCACCAAGCGCGTGAAAGAGCGCTGCACCAAGCTGGTCAAGATGCACGCCAACAAGCAGGAGATCATCGACAGCGTCTCAACCGGCGATATCGTCGCCGCGGTCGGTCTGAAGGAAACCAAGACCGGAGACACCCTGTGCACCGAGAACGCCCCGATCCTGCTTGAGGCGATCAAGTTCCCCGAGCCGGTCATCCAGCAGGCCATCGAGCCCAAGACCAAGAACGAGCAGGAGAAGCTGGGCATGGCGCTGCACAAGATGGTCGACGAGGACCCGACGTTCCACGTCAATTACAACAACGAGACCGGCCAGGTGCTGATCTCCGGCATGGGCCAGCTCCATTTGGAAGTCATCGTGGACCGCATCAAGCGCGAGTTCAACGTAGAGGTCCAGACCGGTTTCCCTGAGGTCGCCTACCGCGAGACACTCACCAAGAAGATCGGCAGCGTCGGCAAGTTCATCCAGCAGTCAGGCGGCCGCGGCCAGTACGGCCACGTCGTCTTCGAGATGGAACCTCAGGAGACCCCTGGCACTGGAGTCACGTTCGAGAACAAGATCAAGGGCGGTGCGATACCGCAGGAGTTCATACCTTCGATCAAGCAGGGCGTCTTCGAGGCGGCAAAGAGCGGCGTGCTCGCCGGGTATCCGGTGACCGACGTGAAGGTCATCCTCGTCGACGGCTCGTACCACGACGTCGACTCGTCGGAAATGGCCTTCAAGATGGCCGCCGGCATAGCGCTGAGCGATGGTCTCAGGAAAGGAAAATCGATACTCCTGGAACCCATTATGGACATGGAAGTCACCGTCCCCGAGGAGTTCATGGGCGGCGTCATCGGCGATTTGAGCTCGCGCAGGGCAAAGATCGGCTCGATCAACTCGCGGGCCAACGTCCGCGCGATCCGTACGGACATCCCGCTCGCGGAGATCTTCAACTACGCGACGGTGCTCAGGTCGATCACCCAGGGACGCGCATCCTACACAATGGAGCCCTCGTATTATGCCGAGGTGCCTGGACATATATCCGACAAGATAATCGCAGGGTCAACGACTCAACCGGCTAGAAAAGCGTAAACACAAGTAGGAGGTGAGTAATGGCTAAGGAAAAGTTTGTACGTACTAAACCGCATGTGAATATCGGCACCATCGGTCATATCGACCATGGCAAGACCACTTTGACCGCGGCTATCACCAAGTGTCTTGCGAAGATCGGAAGGGCGACGGTCAGGGAATACGCGGACATCGCCAAGGGCGGTACCGTACGCGACGACTCGAAGATCGTCACGATCTCCGTTTCGCACGTCGAGTACGAATCCGATACGCGCCATTACGCGCACATCGACTGCCCCGGCCACGCCGACTATATCAAGAACATGATCACCGGAGCCGCTCAGATGGACGGCGCGATCCTGGTCGTGTCGGCCGCGGACGGCCCGATGCCTCAGACCCGCGAGCACATCCTCCTGGCGCGCCAGGTCAACGTTCCCGCGATGGTCGTCTTCATGAACAAGGTGGACCTGGTCAACGACGCCGAACTTCTCGACCTCGTCGAGATGGAGATCAGGGACCTGCTGACCAAGTATGGTTATCCGGGCGACAAGACTCCGATCATCCGCGGTTCCGCTTCCAAGGCGCTCGCGGCGGGAGATCCCAACACCCCGGACGGAAAGTGCATCATGGACCTGATGAAGGCCTGCGACGAGTTCATTCCCATGCCCGTGCGCGAACTTGACAAGCCGTTACTGATGGCCGTCGAGGACGTCTTCACGATCGAAGGCCGCGGCACCGTCGGCACCGGCAGGATCGAAAGAGGCAAGGTCAACATCAACCAGGAAGTCGAGATCGTCGGCCTGCGTCCCCAGCCGCAGAAGACCGTCGTCACCGGCATCGAGATGTTCCGCAAGATGCTCGATGAGGGCCAGGCAGGCGACAACGTCGGGCTGCTTCTGCGCGGCGTGGACAAGAATGCGATCGAGCGCGGCATGGTAATCGCGGCGCCGAAATCTATCACTCCGCACACGAAGTTCAAGGCGAAGATCTACATCCTGACCAAGGAAGAGGGCGGCCGTCATACGCCGTTCTTCAAAGGGTACAGGCCGCAGTTCTACTTCCGTACCACCGACGTCACCGGCGCTGTCACTCTGCCGTCCGGCGTCGAGATGGTCATGCCCGGCGATAACATCGACCTGGAAGTCGAGCTGATCACTCCCATCGCCATGGAAAAAGAGTCCAGGTTCGCCATCCGCGAAGGCGGCCACACGGTCGGCGCGGGTGTCGTCACCGAGATCATAGCGTAAGAGGAAAGTTGGTGGACGGGTCCTCCGGGACCCGTCCACTCAATAAAAAACATGCAAAAAATACGAATCAAGTTAAGAGCGTACGACCATCGTCTTCTTGACCAGGCGACCGGAGAGATCGTCGAGGCAGCCAAGCGCAGCGGAGCCAGGATAGCCGGCCCCTTGCCGCTCCCGACGAAACGCGAGATCTACACCGTCCTGCGTTCGCCTGTCATTGACAAGAAGTCGCGCGAACAATTCGACCTGTCGACCCACAAGCGGTTGATCGAGATCGAGGAGCCGACGTCGAAAACGATAGATGCCCTGCGCAAGCTGAACCTGCCCGCAGGCGTGGACGTCGAGATAAAATAAATCCCATACGGCGGTCGGCGGGTGGCGTTTTCCATAACGGGTATGCCATCGCGCGTTGCTGTCGGAACATCGGACTCTAGCATGACTGGAATATTAGGCAAGAAAATTGGAATGACCCACATCTTCACGCCTGAGGGCGCCAAGGTAAGCGTCACCGTGATCGAGGCCGGACCGTGTCCTGTGCTGGCGGTCAAGGCTAAGGCAGTACAGATCGGTTTCGACGCTGCCAAGGAACAGCGGCTGTCCCGGCCTGTCGCCGGCCTGTTCAAGAAACACAACATTTCACCGCGGAAGTTCATCCGCGAGGTCCCGAAGGACGAGGCGAAGGAGTACAAGATCGGCGACGAGCTCAAGCTCGATATGTTCGCCGAAGGGTCGTTCGTCGATGTCACGGGTGTCTCGAAGGGCAAGGGGTTCCAGGGCGGTATGAAACGGTGGCACTGGGCCGGCGGTCCGGGCACTCACGGCCACACGTCGCACAGGCGCATAGGTTCCATCGGGTCGACCACGACCCCGGGCCGCGTCTGGACGGGCCATCATCTTCCGGGACACATGGGCGATGACCGTGTGACGGTGCAGAACCTCAAGGTCGTCAAGGTCGATGCCGAGAAGAACCTGCTGTGTGTCAAGGGCGCTGTCCCGGGTCCGAAGAACACGTACCTGGTGATACGCACTTCACTTAAGAAGCAGCCGAAGGCGAAGAAAGAATAACCGGCCGAACAACATCGGCAATCACAAGGAACAGACAATGTTTAATGTCAGCGTAAAGAATTCCGAAGGCAAAGAGATAGACACGATAAAGCTTGACGAAAGTGTTTTTAATGATAAAATACTTTCTTCGTCTGTTTACCAGGTTATAGTCGCTTTCAGGGCCAGCCAGCGCAAGGGACTCGCTGCAACCAAAACAAGGGGCGAGGTTTCCGGCGGCGGCAAGAAGCCGTGGAAACAGAAGGGTACGGGCAGGGCCCGTGTAGGCTCTACCCGCTCTCCGCTCTGGAGACACGGCGGCGTTGTCTTTGGACCCCATCCGAGGGATTTTTCCTTCTCGATCCCGAAGAAAATGAAGAACAGCGCGCTCAGGTTCGTCCTGAGTGAAAAAGCGAAGACGAACAACCTGATCGTTCTCGACGGGCTGGAGTTTAAGGCCCCGAAGACGAAAGAAGGCGTGGCGCTGGTTACCAAGCTTGAAGTCGCGGGATCAAAAAGGGTGCTTGTGCTCGTGCACAAGATGGAAGATACCGTCATGCGGACGCTGGGGAATATCGATAACATCATGATCGTTCCCGCTGCCGACGTCACAACATACGACATACTGGTCGCGAACAAGGTCGTTATCACCAAGGAAGGCCTCGCGCAGCTGACGAAAAGGATAAAGGCAGGATAATAAGATGCTCACACATTTCGACGTAATCAAATCACTGATCCGCACCGAAAAATCTACGGCGTTCGAGCCCCAGGGGAAATACCTGTTCCTGGTGCA
>JBLMZF010000125.1:0-3359 GCA_050258655.1 Deltaproteobacteria bacterium
GACGCCCTTGAACGGGTGCCTTGACCCGCTGGCCGGTTGGCGGTCAGAGTGAGGGCGAAAAACTGAGTGCAGGTGCGGCTCGCTGGGCCGCACCAAACGTTCGCGAGAACAGGCCAAGGCAGGACCCGTTCAAGGGAGCTTGACCTGGAAGGGAGCCGTTCCCTATGAAGAAGATCCTGCTGGTCGATGACGAGCCCGATGTGCTCGCGATCCTGAAGAAGCGCCTCGAGGCCGAGGGCTACGCGGTCGAGACGGCCGCCGACGGAATCGAAGGCCTTGCAAGGGCCGCGTCGTTCGCGCCCGACGCCATCCTGCTGGACGTCATGATGCCGAACAAGGACGGCTTCAGCATGCTCTCCGAGCTCCAGGCGGACGAGAAGCTCCGTATGACACCCGTGATCATGGTTACCGCCAGGGGCGAGACCGACGCGATCTTCAAGGGGCAATACCTGGGCGCGACGGACCACCTGATCAAGCCGGTCGATTTCCAGGAACTCCTGAAATACCTCCGCAAGTATACCGAATGAAACAGCAATCCCGCCATATCCTGCGCTCGCTGCGCCACAGGAACTACCAGCTTTTTTTCGCCGGTCAGCTCATTTCCCTGATCGGGACCTGGATGCAGAGCCTTGCCATGAGCTGGCTGGTCTACCGCATGACCAATTCCCCGTTCGCTCTTGGCGTCATCGGGTTCTCGAGCCAGATCAGCGCGTTCTTCGTCACCCCGTTCGCGGGGGTCTGGGCGGACCATGCCAACAGGCGCAAACTTGTGATCCTCACTCAGACGCTGGCGATGGTGCAGGCGCTTGCCCTGGCCGTCCTTGTCTTCCTTGGGGCCGCCCGGGTGTGGCACATCGTCTTTTTGAGCGTCTTTCTCGGCCTCGTCAACTCCTTCGATATGCCGGTGCGCCAGTCGTTCACGGTCGACATGATCGAGGATAAGGAGGACCTGGGCAACGCGATCGCCCTCAACTCGATGATCTTCAACAGCGCCCGGTTCATCGGGCCGCCGATAGCGGGGGCGGTGGTGGCGTTATGGGGCGAGGGGATCTGTTTTCTGCTCAACGGCATCAGCTACATCGCGGTTATCATCGCGCTGATGATGATGCATATACCGCATCTTACCCACCGTACCCGTCCGGACAGCGTACTCAAGAGCATGCGGGAGGGATTCGTCTACACGATAAATCACAAGCCGATACGGAGTATAATCCTGCTGATGGGGATGGTGAGCCTTGTCGTCTTTCCTTACGCGATACTGATGCCGGTTTTCGCGCGCGACGTCCTGCACGGCACCTCCCAGACTCTCGGCTTCCTCCTTGGGGCGATCGGCGTGGGAGCGTTCGGCGGAGCGACCTACATGGCTTCGAGGGAGGGGATAGGAGGGATCGGCAAGAGGTTAGCCGCCGCTACGGCGGCCATGGGGAGCGGGATAATCATCCTCTCGTTCGTACGCTCGCTCGGAGCTTCGCTGGCGATCCTGCTTCTGGTAGGGTTCGGGATGATGGTGACCATGGCTTCCTGCAACACCTTCCTGCAGACGGTCGTGGAGGACAAAATGAGGGGAAGGGTGATGGGTTTCTATGTGATGGCATTCGTGGGATTGACGCCTTTCGGCAGCCTCTTCGCCGGGTGGCTTGCCTCAAGGATAGGGACGCCGTACACGATCATGATCGCCGGCATCCTGTGCGTGTGCGCGGCGCTGGTGTTCTCAGTCCGGCTCGGGCAGTTCGAGCGGTTCGTCAACCAACATTTGACGGGAGCCTGATCACGAAGTATACCCCGAAGAAGACGAGGGCAAGCGCGCAGGCGCAGAGTATGGCCCGATAGGCCTTTGTCGAGATAAACGAGCGCCGCGAGCTCACGAGGAAAGATACCGAGGAATACCAGAGAAAATCGGCCAGGATGTGGCCGCAGAAAAAGACCGCTACGCCGGGCACGCCCGCTTTACCCGCCGTCATCGCCAGCCCCAGCCCTATCGTCACCCACCAGATCGACCAGTAGGGGTTCACCGCGCTCACCACTATCCCGTCCGCGATCAGCTTGAGCGGATCGGCCCGCCGCGCCTTCGCTGATCCAATGGTCACGCGCCCCAGCGTCAGCAGCATATGTATCCCCATAGTGATGAGCAGGAAGGAACCGGCGAGAGTCGCGGTGATGACGAACACCGGCAGGCGCATCAGTCCGCCCAGGCCGAACACCAGCCCGGTGAGCAGAAGACCTTCGAGGAGGGCGTGACCAAGAGAGACCAGAGGGCCGGCGGAGAATCCGGTCCCGGCGCTGCGCGCGATCACCGTAGTCAGCAGGGGACCCGGCATCAGCGCGCCCGAGAGCGCGACGGTAAATGAGAGGCAGAAGATAGACAGGTAGGACATAGGGGTATTTTATCACGGTTGTACCCCGCGCTTAAGAGGATTTGCGCGGGTACGTGCCTGGGGGCACGTAGAAAAAAGTCAACAGAAAGGCGAACTGAGTTCTGTACTTATACGCCCCCTTTGCTAAAATCTCACCATTGCTATATAATATGGAAAAGGAAACCTTCTTCTTATGGACATACCATCATATCCGGCTTCCCGTCCCCTTGATCTGGCGGACAGACAGCGTTTTGACGCCGCTTTCGCCGCCGATCCTCCCGATATATCCGAATTCACTTTCACCAACCTTTACGCCTGGCGCCGCGCCTATGGTTTCCGGGTCTGTGTGTCGGACGGTCTCATCGTCCTTTCCTCAGAGACAGGGGGGAAGAAGAGCTATTTCAGGCCGATCGGCACCGGAGATATCGCCGGTACTGTCGCCCGCCTGGCAAAGGAGAGAATCCCTTTCATCCGCGTACCCGAGAAGGACCGCCATATCATCTCCCAGGCCAGCGGTTTCAGGTCGTCGGCCGACAGGGACAACGACGATTACGTCTATTCCTGCAAAGAGCTGGTCGAGCTCAAGGGCAAGGCTTTCGACGGGAAACGCAATTTCATCAAGAAGTTCAAAAGGCAGTACCAGTTCGAGTACCTCAGGCTCGATGACCGCAGCATCGCCGACTGCCTCGATTTCCAGAACCTCTGGTGCATCACCAGAGGGTGCGAGAACGAGGAGACGCTCACTGAGGAGCGCGACGCGGTCAGGGAGATGTGCCACAACTTCTCCCTGTTCGGCCTTTTTGGCGGGGCTCTCCGGGTCGAGGGCAAGATCAGCGCCATCGCTATCGGACAGCGGCTCAACCGCGACACCATGGTCATGCACGCGCTCAAGGCTCTCCCCGACATGCCAGGGAGCTACCAGACCATGCTCAACGAGTTCCTCACGCGGGACTGCGACGGTTTCGGGTTCGTGAACATGGAACAGGATCTGGGAGTGGAGGGGCT
>JBLMZF010000126.1:0-9661 GCA_050258655.1 Deltaproteobacteria bacterium
CAGATGTCGCCCGAAGGAGGACAGGGGACTCCCGGCATGCCGATGAGCCCCGCCCGGATCGTCGACAATGCCCTCCAAAAAGGCTGCGCGAGCGTTTCCTACACCTACACCGAACCCACCATATTCTTCGAATACGCGATGGACACCGCGCTGCTGGCGCGCGAAAAAGGGCTGGCCAACGTCTTTGTGACCAACGGGTACATGACCGAAGAGGCGGTCGAGAAGTCCCGCCCCTGGCTCGACGCCGCCAATATCGACCTTAAATCCTTCAGCGACGCTTTTTACCGCAAGGTCTGCGCCGGATCCCTCGAACCCGTGCTACGCTCGATACGCGCCATGCACGAGGCCGGGGTCTGGGTGGAAGTGACGACCCTTGTCGTCCCCGGCAGCAACGATTCGCTGGATGAGCTCGGCAAGATAGCCGCTTTCCTGGCAGGCATAGACAGGGATATTCCCTGGCATCTCTCCCGTTTTTATCCGAATTACAAGTTCGACGACCTTGAGCCTACTCCGGAAGAAACGCTCAAGAAAGCGCGGGACCTGGGCCGCAAGGCGGGCCTCCGGTTCGTCTACGTCGGCAATATCTACGGCTGGGGCAATGATACGGAATGTTCCTCCTGCCGGGGGAAACTGGTGAGGCGGGAGGTATACAAGATCAGCGAGGACAACATAGTCGAAGGGACCTGCAGGTTCTGCGGGGCCGCGGTCCCGGGAAGGTTCGGGGGCGCTTCCACCAAAGGAAAGACATGAAACCATGGCAGCTTGACAAGACCGGCATAGTGAAGGAACTGGGGACGGATCCCGCGCGCGGCCTTTCATCCGAAGAGGCGCGCAGGAGGCTGGCGCAGTACGGGCCGAACGTGCTTGAGGAAAAGGAGAAGATAAACCCGCTCAGGATATTCTTCGAGCAGTTCAACGACCTGATCATCTGGATCCTCGCCGGCGCGGCGCTGGTCTCCGGGTTCCTCAGGGAATGGGTCGACGCGCTCGCCATAGTCGCCATCATCATCCTCAACGCGGTCCTGGGTTTCATCCAGGAATACAGGGCGGAAAAATCCCTTGCCGCACTCAGGAAACTCTCGACGCCGTCCTCGAAGGTCTACAGGGACGGCGAGCTGGAGATCGTACCTTCCGCCGGCCTGGTGCCCGGTGACCTCATCGAGCTGGAGGCGGGCGACAACATCCCCGCCGACAGCAGGCTGGTCTGGCTGACCGCCAACTTCCTCACGCATGAGGCGAGCCTGACCGGCGAATCGACGCCGGTCGAGAAGACGGAACTGGCACTGGAAGAGACCGATGTGCCGCTGGCCGACCGGGCCAACATGGTGTATATGGGCACTTCGGTTTCCGGAGGCAAAGCCAGGGCGGTCGTCGTCAATACGGGCATGGGGACAGAGTTGGGCCGTATCGCGGGTCTGATCCAGGAGATAAAACTTGAGGCGACCCCGCTGCAGAAGAGGCTCGAGGATTTCGGAAGATGGATCGTCTATATCTGCTTTGTGCTCGTCGCTCTGGTCTTCGTTCTGGGCGTGATGAGGGGGGGGAGTCCGCTGGACATGTTCCTCACCTCTGTGAGCCTCGCGGTGGCGGCGATACCCGAGGGCCTTCCCGCGGTGGTCACCATAGCGCTGGCGATGGGCGTGCAGCGGATGGTGCGCAGGAACGCGTTGATCCGCAAGCTTCCGTCGGTCGAGACGCTGGGCAGCACGACCGTCATCTGCTCGGACAAGACGGGCACCCTGACCAGGAATGAGATGACCGTCCGCGCGGTATTCGCGGAAGGAGAGGTGTTCACGGTGACGGGAAGCGGGTACTCGCCCGAAGGGGAATTCAGGCTGGGGACGTTCGCGGTCAACCCCGCCAATCATCCGGACCTGCGGCGCTGCCTGATGACCGGCGTGCTCTGCAATTCGGCGCAGCTCGAGGAACAGAACGGCGTCTACCGCATAGTCGGCGACCCGACCGAAGGGGCGCTTCTGGCCGCGGGCGCCAAGGGCGGTGTATATAAAAAGGAAAGCGAATGGGAATACCGTTTCGTGGAGGAGATCCCGTTCGATTCGGTACGCAAGAAGATGACGGTCGTGCGGTCGAACCCGGAAGGCGGTTTCATCGTCTTCGTCAAGGGCGCGCCTGACTCTCTTCTCCCGGACTGCTCGCACATAGAGGATAAGGGTACCGTCAGGGAGCTGACGCAGGCCGACCGTGAGCGTATCCTGAAGATGAACGACGCATTCGCCTCGCAGGCGCTCAGGGTGCTGGCGTTCTCGTACAGGAAGATGCAGTCAGTGCAGCCGGACGCCGAGGCCTCGGCCATAGAGAGGGACCTGGTCTTCAGCGGTCTGATGGCGATGATCGATCCGCCCAGGGAAGAGGCGAAAAAGGCGATCGTGGAGTGCACCACCGCCGGGATACGGACCGTGATGATCACCGGGGACCATAAGAAGACGGCGGTGGCGGTCGCCCGTGAGCTCGGGCTGGCCGGGGAAGGCGACCTCGCGGTGACCGGCGAGGAGCTCGACAGGATGTCCGACGAGGAGTTTACCGCCGCGATCAACCGGATCCGCGTGTACGCGCGCGTGTCGCCCGAGCACAAGCTCAGGATCGTCCGGGGCTGGAAGGCCCAGGGACAGATCGTGGCGATGACCGGCGACGGGGTCAATGACGCCCCCGCGGTCAAGGAGGCCGATATCGGCGTCTCGATGGGTATCGCAGGGACCGATGTCACCAAGGAAGTCTCCGACATGGTCGTGCTTGACGACAATTTCGCCTCGATCGTCCATGCCGTCGAGGAAGGCCGCGGCATATACGACAATATCAAGAAATTCATCCATTACCTGCTTTCGTGCAACACGGGAGAGATCCTGGTCATGTTCGTCGCTTCGCTCGTGGGGATGCCTGTGCCCCTCCTGCCGGTGCATATCCTCTGGGTCAACCTCGTCACAGACGGCCTCCCCGCGCTGGCGTTAGGGGTCGATCCGGTGGCAAAAGACGTGATGACGCGCCCCCCGCGTCCCCTGAACGAGGGAGTGGTCACGTACGACCGCATGCTGCTGATGCTGCTCCAGGGCTCCTTCATCGCTTTCTGCAGCCTGCTCGCTTTTTATTATGTGCTCTATGTGGAATACGAGGGGATCACGAGGGCACGCACGGCCTGTTTTGTCGTCCTTTCATGCAGCCAGCTCTTCCACGCGCTGAACTGCCGGAGCCAGGAGCAGTCGCTCTTCACGATAGGGTTCTTCACCAACAAGAAGCTTATCCTGGCCGACTCGGTATCGTTCCTCCTCGCCATGGCTGTCGTCTACGTGCCGTTCTTCCAGATCGTCTTCAAGACCGAGCCTCTCGGTCTTTCCGACTGGGTGATGGTGGTCGGGATCTCCTCGCTGCCGTTGTGGGTCATGGAACTGGTTAAGCGTGCCCGCGCGCGGCATGCTGCAGCGCGCGCGTAGAGCATTCCCCCCCCGAAAAACGGGAGAACGCAAAATGGTACAGAAAGCTCATCTGGGCGGCCGTCCCTTCGTCCTGGCCGGAAGAAGGCTGGAACCGGGCGAGCACGCGCCCAATTTCACTGTCGTCTCCGTGGATATGGCCGAGGTCCGGCTTTCCGAATTGGGGACAGGGGTGAAGGTCATCACCTTTTTCCCCTCGCTCGATACCGCTGTATGCTCGGACCAGGTCAAGGAATTCAACCACCGGGCGGTCAAGGCCGGCAGGGACGTCAGGGTCATCGGGATCAGCATGGACCTGCCGTTCGCGCAAAAGCGGTTCTGCGAGGCCAACGGGATCACCACGATGTCGGTCTATTCCGATTACCGGTACGCGTCTTTCGGCTCCACGTACGGCGTCCTTATCGAGGATGTCGGTCTGCTCGGCAGGGGGGCGTGCGTCATCGACAACGGCAATGTGCTCCGGTCTTTCCATCTTTCCAAGGCGATGGATGAGCCGGTTGATTTCGATTCCATAATGGCGTCGCTTGAACGCGTCCTCGCCTCTCCGAAAGCGGAGGGGCCGGCGTTCCCGTGGCGGTGCATCCCCTGTGAGAAGGGCTCGGAGTCGCTGAGGCCCGGGAGGCTCGACGAGCTGTTGGCGACGCGGGACCGCCACTGGAGGATGGAGGAGCCGAAGACGCTGGTCAAGGATTTCTCCTTCCGCGATTTCCCGGCCGCGATGCGCTTCACCGGCATACTGGCCGAGATCTCGAAGGAGGAAGGGTACGCACCCTCGCTTGCCATCGACCGCAACCGTCTTACGGTCAGGCTCAGCACGGGCGGCGGGCTGACCGAGAACGAGATCATCATGTCCCGGCTCATCGACGACATCACTTTTTAAGGAGGTACGCAATGAAAAGCCTGAGACCCAAAGTCAGCATCATCGGGGCCGGGAACGTCGGCATGAGGTTCGCGTACGCGGCCATGATACGGGGACTGGCCAGGCAGATGGTCATAGTCGATATCGACAGGCGCAGGCTCGAGGGGGATGTCATGGACCTGTCCCACGGCGCCCCCTATGTGCCCCCCGTCGAGATCGTGGCGGGCGATTACTGCGATATCGAGGGGTCGGATATCGTAGTGATAACGGCGGGCAGGAACCAGAAGCCGGGGCAGACGCGCATTGACCTGGTAAACCAGAACGTAGAACTCTACAAGCAGATAATCCCCCGGGTCATGAAATACTCGCCCGATTCCATCCTGCTCGTCGTCACCAATCCCGTCGATGTCCTGGCCTACGCCGCATACAGGCTCTCCGGGAAGGATTCATCCAAAGTGATGAGCTCGGGGACTGTGCTGGACACGGCGCGGTACAGGTACCTGTTGAGCAGGCATTGCCATGTGGACGCCAGCAACGTGCACGCCTACATACTCGGCGAGCACGGCGACACGGAGTTCCCCGTATGGAGCAAGGCGATGGTCGGAGGCATCCTTTTCAACCAGTACTGCGCCTTCTGCGGGGAGGCGAACTGTCACAGGGACGGCGAGCTTAAGAGCATCTTCGATGAGGTGCGCACATCCGCCTACAGGATCATCGAGCGCAAGGGGGAGACCTCGTACGGCATAGGGCTTGCCCTGTCCAGGATCACGCAGGCGATCCTTAACGACGAGAACCATATCCTCCCGGTGTCGACCCTCGTCAAGGGGTACCTGGGCGTCTCGGATGTCTACCTGAGCCTTCCGTCAGTGGTCAACAGGGGCGGAGTGGTCAGAGTGCTCGATATCGACCTGGATGAGGCGGAGCAGGCCGCGTTCAAACGGTCCGCGGAGGCGGTCAAGGCGGTCATACGGCAGGCGGGGCTTTACGAGACCGCGAAAGCCGGCGTATAGGATTCTGGTCCAATTGCTTGTGCGCCGGACGGGTGATATAATAACTATATGGAAGACAGCGTTTTCCGCAAGATCACCTACGGGATGTATATTGTCTCGTCGGTCAAGGACGGCAGGTTCAACGGGCAGATAGTCAACACGGTGTTCCAGATCACGGATGCGCCGGCGATGATCGCTGTCTGCATAAACAGGATGAACCTGACCCGCGAGTTCATCGAGGCCAGCGGCCTTCTCTCCGTGTCGGTCCTTTCCGAGGAGACGCCGATGACCTATATCGGCAGGTTCGGCTTCAGGAGCGGCCACGACATCGATAAGTTCAAGGATACAAAGTCGAGGGTACTTGCTTCCGGCTGTCCGGTCGCGCTCGATCATTCGCTTGGATACATCGAGGCGGTGGTGAAGGACCGGCAGGAGAACGGCGCTCACACGCTCTACACCTGTGAAGTCCGGGACAGCGGGATCATAGCGGCCGGCCGGCCGTTGACATACGAGCAGTATCACGAGATCAAGAAAGGGCTGACCCCGAAGTCGGCCCCGACGTACGAGCACGCGAAAGGGTAGCCATGGCAGCGGTACCGGTAGCAAAGGATGTCTTCTGGGTCGGCGCGGTCGACTGGAACGTCAGGCATTTCCACGGCCACACCTATTCCACGGCCCGCGGAACGACATACAACGCGTACCTGATCAGGGGCGGGAAGACCGCTCTGGTGGACACCGTGCTTGCGCCGTTCGGCGACGAGATGATCGCGTCGATACGGGAGGTCATCGACCCGGCACGGATAGATTATGTGATCGCCAATCACGTCGAGACAGACCATTCGGGGGCATTGCCCCAGCTCCTCCGGTTGTGCCCCAACGCGAAATTGCTGGGGACGCGGCGGTGCGGGGACGGCCTGCGGAGGAACTATTACGGCTCGTGGGATTTCCAGGCGGTCAAGTCCGGGGATAAGATAGACCTGGGCCAGGGTAAGACGCTGACATTTTTAGAGGCCCCGATGATCCACTGGCCGGACAGCATGTTCACCTATTGCCCCGAGGAGAAACTGCTTCTGCCTAACGACGCGTTCGGCCAGCATTTCGCCAGCTCAGAACGGTTCGCCGATCAGGTGGACATGGGCGCGCTGATGGACGAGGCGGCGAAGTATTTCGCGAACATCCTTTGGCCCCTGGGACCGATCATCCTCAAGAAGATCGAGGAGGTGCAGAAGTCGGGGCTGGAGATAGCCACCATCGCCCCCAGCCACGGCGTCATCTGGCGTTCGGACATCTCCGCCATCGTCAACGCGTACGTCTCCTGGTCGAAACAGGAGACAAAGGCCAAGGCGGTGATCGTCTATGAGACGATGTGGCAGTCGACGGCCCTGATGGCCCGGCTGATAGCCGAGGGCCTGGCCGAGGAAGGGATCTCGGTGAAGCTCTGCGACATAAACGCCGCGGACCGGACCGACGTTTTCAAGGAGATGCTTGACGCCAAGGCGTTCATCGTCGGGTCATCGACCCACGACGGGTCGATGCTGCCGGCGGTCGCCGGTTTCCTCCATCTGCTGAAAGGCTTCAGGCCGAAGGACAGGATCGGCGCGGCCTTCGGGTCCTTCGGATGGGGCGGCGGGGCGGTAAGGGAGATAGAGGAAGCGTTGAAGGCGGGAGGCCTCTCGCTGCCCGTCCCCTCGATCGGGGCAAAATATGTCCCTGACGAAGGCGAACGCAGGGCCTGCAGGGAATTCGGGAGGAGCATAGCGCGTTCGATCCCCGGTTTTGCCCGGGTATAACGGATTTTCGCGACAGGAGGTTCCTGATGGACAAGTACAGGTGCACGGTGTGCGGTTACATCTATGATCCGGCGGCGGGGGACCCGGACGGCGGGATAGCGCCGAACACCCCGTTCGACAAGATACCCGATACCTGGGTCTGCCCCGTCTGCGGCGTGGGCAAGGACATGTTCGAGAAGGTCTGAAAAGATGGTGATACCCGAGGATGTGGCCCGTTTCTTCAGGGATCAGAACTTCGTGATCGTTTCTTCGCTCGAGCCCGAGGGGGGCATCCGTACCGCCTGCAAGGGGATCGCCAGGATCGAACCCGCGCACGGGCGGGTGTACCTGCTCGATCTGTACCTAGAGAGGACGTTTCGCAATCTGCGCCGGAATCCGGCGATCAGCCTGACGGCCGTGGACGAGCCTTCGTTCAGCGGCTACTGCATAGAGGGAGAGGCGCGGATCATCGGCAAGGACGAGGCGGATCCCGTGATCGCCCGGGAATGGGAAGAGAAGATCACAGCGCGCATAAGCCAGCGGCTGGTGCGCAATCTCCGCGGTGAAAAGGGGCACGCCAGTTATCCTGAAGCGCTCCTCCCCGCGCCGAAGTACATCATCGCCGTCGACGTCAAGCGTATCGTGGACCTAACACCCCCCCAATTGAAAGCGTAACAAAAACGGAGGTGTATATGAAGCAGGTCAGGATGTACAGCACTCCCACGTGTCCCTTCTGCGTGCGCGCGAAGCAGTTCTTCAGCGAGAACAAGATACCGTTCGAGAGCTACGACGTCTCCCAGGACCAGGGCAAGGCGGAAGAGATGATCAAGAAATCGGGCCAGATGGGCGTGCCGGTCATAGACATAGACGGCAAGATCATTGTCGGGTTCGACAAGGACAGGATCAAGCAGGCGCTTGACATGCACTGATATGTATGACCTGATCATACTGGGCGCTGGACCGGCCGGTATCACTGCTGCCGTCTACGCGGCCCGGAAAAAGATGGATTTCATGGTCATCACCCGTGATATCGGCGGGCAGGCGGCATGGAGCGGCGAGGTCGATAATTATACGGGCTATCAGTTCGTCTCCGGCGTGGACCTGGTCTCCAAGTTCGAAGAGCACATGCGCAAGTACGATTTCCCGCTCAACGAGCACGAACGCGTCGAAAGCGTGGTGAAGGAGGGCGACTTCATCCGCGTCAAGACCGATAAGCTCGAATATGACGCCAGGACAGTGATCATCGCTACCGGCAAATGCGCGGCTGAGCTTTCGGTCCCCGGTGAGATCGAGTACCGCAATAAGGGAGTAAGCTACTGCGCCACCTGCGACGGTCCTCTTTTCGTCAACAAGGAGGTCGCGATCATCGGGGGAGGCAATTCCGCCCTCGACGCGACGCTCCAGCTGGCGAAGCTGGCCCGGCACACGTTCGTGATCAACAAGGCGACGCATCTGACGGGTGACGAGGTCATGCGCGAGAAGGTCAAGACTGCTCCTTCGGTCACCGTCATGAACGAGACCCAGGTCAGGGAAGTGCTCGGGGAGCGGATGGTCAGCGGTATCCGCGTCCACAGGGACCATAAGGAGGAATATCTCCCGGTCCAGGGGATATTCGTCGAGATCGGCCTCCAGCCGAACTCGGCGTTCGCGCCCGGCGTAAAATGCAACGAGCTCGGCGAGATAGCCGTCAATTGCAGCAACGAGACCAATGTCCCCGGCATCTTCGCGGCGGGCGACGTGACGACCGTTCCCGAGAAACAGATCATCATCGCGGCCGGCGAAGGCGCCAAGGCCGCATTGAGCGCTTCGCGCTACCTTGCCCAGAGCAGGTTTTAGGCCGTTCAATATCGACTGATTATGCACAGGCTCATCTGCAGGCTCGGACCGGTCAACCTCTATTCGTACGGACTGATGCTGGCGCTGGCGTTCGGCATCGGCACGTACATCGCCGCCTTCAGGGCGCAGAAGCGGGGGATACACCGGAACGTCATCTATGATCTGGTCCTCTGGATCCTCGTCAGCTCTCTGGCGGGCGCGCGGCTGTTCTTCGTCGCGCTGAACCTCGGTTATTTCCGGGACCACCCTTCCGAGATCCTGATGGTATGGGAGGGGGGGCTGGTGCTTTACGGGGGGATCATCTTCGGGTTCGCCGCGGCGGTGTGGTACCTGCGCCGGGTCAAGGTCCCTGTCTGGAAGGCCGCGGATATCATCGCCCCGTCGCTTGCGCTCGGGGTGGCGATAGGCAGGATAGGCTGTTTCCTGAACGGCTGCTGTTACGGGAAGGTCTCCTATAAATGGGGGGTGTGCTATCCTTCTGCCGGTTCGCCCCCCGCCTATGAAGAACAGGTCCGGCATGGCCTGCTTTCGGGCGCGGACAGATGTTCCCTGCCGGTCCTGCCGACCCAGCTCTATGAATCCCTGGTCTGCCTGGCCCTGTTCGGTCTCCTGTTATGGATCGGCAGGAAGAAGCCCTTTTTCGACGGCTTTCTCTTCTGGCTTTTCATCCTGCTGTACTCCGCACAGCGGTTTTTCATGGAAGGGATAAGATATTACGAGGAGAATTTTCTTGCCGGACCTTTCACCGTCGGGCAGGTGATC
>JBLMZF010000127.1:0-14186 GCA_050258655.1 Deltaproteobacteria bacterium
AGGGAAAGCCGTGGAGTTCAAGGGGCTGACCACCGTCGTTTTCCTGAAGCCGCAGAGCGGACTTTACGAGAAGGCCCAGGCGGTGAAGATGTCTATGAGACCGGCGCTCGCGGAAGCGGGAATGACAGATACCCTCGCGTTCGTCAGCGATGATACTTTGCACATGACCGTGACCGACATCGACCCGAACAAGGAAGGACCTTATGCCGATCCCAAGGCTGACGTCTCTGAAAAGCAGTTCATTGAGCGTTTCGGACAGATATTCACTGCCTTCTACCGCCTGCCTCAGGAGACTATAAAGGCCCATGTGAAGGGTATCGGCCTGAAGAAGACGGTCACCCTGCTGGTCCGTTTTGACGACAAGAAAGAGCTGGAAAAGGTGCTTTCGATCGATTCCCAGCTGAAGATGGCCACTGGACCGGCTGTCAGGGAGATCGAAGGGCATATCACGCTTGCCTATATAGTTAAGGAACCTGCCAACTGGGAGAAATTCCTCGGTATTATGGAAGGATTCGACAGCAGCACCGACCTCGGGGAATTCGCGATCAACCCCATCACTTTCTGCTATTTCCCGGACATGCTCAGCTACCTGCCGATCCTGACCGTGGACATCGAGAGCGGGGAAGTAGAGACCTTAATCTCAAATTATAAGGGTTTTAAAGCGGCGCAGAAGGACGGCGGCGCTGTAGTTAAGGCCGTCCTCTCGTTGCTTCTGCTTTCCGCATCGATTGCCGGTATGATCTGTTTCGGTTCCCTCGCTTATTATGCCGCGGGAAATACTATTCCTCTGGCCGCCGGTGCCGTTGGCTTTGTGGTTTCCTTCATCGCCTGGGCGGCGATCAATGTTTGGGGGACAGAATCGACCGTGATCGATCCCATATTCGGTGTCAAGAACAGCAATACCTGGAAGACCGGCCTGAGCCTCTTTATCGTCGGCTCTGTCCTGCAGCTTGTCGCGTGCTGCCTGCTGGTATACACCTTCTTCGCGTTCATGGCGCCGTTTTTCGTCCCGCTTTTTGCAGCGGTCTTTTTCTACTCGTTGGCAGACGCTTGCCTGACTTCTGCCCGCAGCTTCTTCAGAGACCATTCTACAGGTGATCTGCCTATTTTCCTGGTTTCGATAGGAACGGCATTTTTCATGCTCGCCGGCATACTGTTGTTCCAGATCTTCCCTCTGACCTTTGCTTTCTACAAAGAGATCTCAGCGGCGGTCATGCTGGTTTCCGCGATCACCGCGTTAGGCGGACTGAAGATGCTCAGGGATCGGTTCCAGGTCATCGAGCCGAAGAAAGACGGCGGAAAGAAGACCAGCTTCCCGCAGGACCTGGTCTACGACCGGTACGCCGGGACGGCGTCGCATCTGGACGGCGAGACCGATTCCATCGAAGATTTCATGAGGAAAGTTATGAGGAGCCGTTACGTCGTGGGCCTGAGCGGCTCGACCGTAAGCGGTATATATAAGGAAGACAGGGACGCGCTTACTGAGAAAGTGGATGATATTCTCTCGAACTTCCCCGCTGACGAGACCGTCTTCCTGGCCAACCTGGTCGACCTTGGCGGTGTCAAGCTCGGCTACGACCTGGCCGAGGAAAAGGGGATGCAGACGGCTGGCATAAGCTGCGACCTGATATTGAAGAAGGAACCCGCGCATATCCGCCGGGCGGACATCATCAGGATAGAGGACAGGGACGGCAGCCGCTGCAGCGAATGCTTTACAGGATCGCTGACCCACCTGATCGCTTTCAACGGCAGCTACAAGACGCTGGGCAGGATCCAGGGAGCCCTGAGATGGAACAGGCCTGTGATCATGATCAAGGGGGTCAGGGATAATGAAGGCAAGCTGGGTATAGTTGACAGTCAGATCGAGCTGCCTGCTTTGGAAAGAGCTCTGGTCAAGGAACTGGTGCTCAAGGACGGCGGCGAGTATGTCGAAGAGGATGTGGAATACTTCCTTTCCATCGGTGACAAGACTGAGGCGGCCAAATGCCTCAAGTCGCTGGCGAAAGCGAAAGAGGATGAAAAAGAATTCAAGAAGGCGTTCATGCTCTCCCTGCATGCCGCGTCCCTTTTCGATGAGATCGGGGATGCCGAATCGGCCACAGGTTCTTATGCCCGTGCCGGCCACTGCCTGTTCGAAATGAAGGATTTCCTGAACTCGGCGATCTACGGCGAGAAAGCTGCGGAGCTTAGCAGCATTCTGTCTCCGGAACGGGCGGCCAAGGCGTGGTTCCTGGCGGCCGACAGCTATCATAAGTCCGGGGAATATCTGAAAGCGGCGTTCTGCCATGAGAAGACCGCGGAATATGACTTCCGCGCCGGCAACTTTGGCCGCGCGCTCACGTCGCTTGCCTATATCGCCATAAATTACGGCCTTGCCGGTGAACATCTTAAGTGCGCGCAGGCCTGGGAAAGGGTGATCAAACTCGACGTTGCGATGGGGACGGGAGCCGAGGGGGATTCCCTGATGAACGCGGCGTGGAGTTACGATATGTGCGGGCTGAAAGAGGAGGCGCGCAGGTGCCGGAAGGAAGCCGTCGTGCTGATGAAGGAGGCTTCCAAGAGGGCTGCCGGAGAACATGACTACCGGATGTGCGCGCAGTTCTCGCTTTTGACCGCTGAGCTTTACGAGCGCATCGGCGACAGGGAGTCTGCCATCGGTTCCTACATACGCGCCGCCTACAGCCTCAGCTCCCTGAAAGAGCACCACAATGCCGGGTATTACAGCGAGACTGCGGCAAAGATCATCAGCGTCTATTATCCCGAAAGAGCGGCGTACGCCTGGTACAAGGCTGCCAAGAGTTACCTCAAGGCCGGCGACAAGCTTAATGCCGGCTGGTGTTTCAGGCAGGCCGCGGAGGCTGAGCTGGCGAATGACTCTTTCGCGCAGGCGGCCCTTGCCTATACCGTAGCCGCTGTCAATTTTGATGAATCAGGCAGGAAGGACGATGCCCGGTACTGCGCGGAAAAGGCGAACAGGCTTAACAGCGCCCTGCGCAACGGCAAAGAGGAGATCGTCATCAGGGACGGCGGTGTCCAGTATGTCTTCCCCCTCCTTGAAGGTAAAGAGCTTGAGGCTGCCAGGGAGCATGATCCGGTGCAGGTGAGCAGGGTGGAAGAGAAGATCCTCACGCCTTCCCTCAAGCGCCTCGCCGAATACAACAGGATGTCGGCTTTCGCCTTCATCAAGTCTCCCGTCAAGAACGACGCGTACTCGTTCGAAGGGTTCTTCTGGGCAAAATACATGCCCGGTCCGCTTGCTCTTGTCTTCATTGATAATGAGATCGGCGTGCTTCTTGATGAGGATCTGAAGCAGTATCAGGGCACTGATGGTTTCGAGATACTGTTCTTCCTGATGCTCCTTTCCGCTTCCGCTTCCATTTTCATTTGGCGTGCAGGCAATGACCTGAATTCCTGCTCCTGCGCCGCCGCTGAATACACGGGTTATGCCGCTTATCAGAAACTTACCGACAGAGAACGCGAAATGCTTGAGATTTTCCTGCCCGTTTCCCGCCGCTATGCCGCCATAGGCGAGCTGTGCCGGTCACGCCAGGAAGTACTCTCCCTGGCCGATGGGGTGGCGCTGGGCAAGGGGCTGTGGCAGTGGGTCACCGATGAGGAGTTCAAGCCGTTCTCCGAGAAGATGCAGCGCGGCGAGATGCAGTACAGGAGCAAGCGCAACCTTTTTGACCCGTCCGGAAAGCTCGTCTGCTCGGTCGTCTCTAACCATTTTGAGGGCGAATGCGCCGACGGGAAGAAGGGAAGCTTCGATTCCGAGGATGTGCTGGTCGTGAACAAGCAGCTGTTCGCCGAGTACAAGAGCCAGGGATATCAGGATGGAGGCGCAAGTGCGGTCAGGCCCTCGATGCGCGACGCTGCCAGGGCTTACTATGAAGCAAAGAAAGAGATCATCGAGACCGGCCTGCGGGGGGACCGCGACGCATGCGGCAAGGCCTATGACAAGCTGATGGCGGCGAACGAGACGCTCAAGACCATAACTCCCCAGGAAGCGGCTGATATGTGCGCCGAGATCAAGGCGTCAAAGCTGCTGGAAGGCGATTTTGCTTCCTTTATCGGCGATCCCGAGGAACTTCTTCTTCCTTCTACCGCGGTTTTCAACAGCACGCATGTTTCGGTCATCGAGAAAAGCGCAAAAGAGATGACCGCGGCGATCATCGATGATCCGAAAGAAGCGGAAAAGTGGGCAAAAGAGATAGTGTCCAGGACCGCACCTCTTACGATCGCCAATTTCCTCAATGACAGGAAAGTCTTGAATGACCCGATGTTCGTCCTTGGCCTTGTACAGGTCTTCACCTTGCTGGCCATGCTCAAGACGGCCATGCTTGGAGGTGTCACCACTGCCCTCGATGAACACAGGATCCTGATGCCCGTCAGGGACGATTACGTCGATTTTGAGGCGTCCATGAAACACGAGATCGTCCATTTCCTCTCGTTCATGAACCTGATGCCGACCAATGCTATCGATGAGATCCTCACCTCCGCGGTCGGAGCGCTTGAAAGGGGACGGAGACTGGGACCGGCCGGACTTAAGACCGGCGTGAATGCGGAATTGTTCGAGCTTGGGACGGAGCTGGCCAAGAAGGGCGAGATCATCTCCGACCCGCAGCAGCTGGAATATTACGCGGCCGGAGCGTTCGCCCGCATCGCGGCCCAGAAGGGCGAAAATGTCGCTGTCGTCAACCAGGAAATGATGGACAGGCTGGCCGGAGTGATCCTCGCCGGACAGGCGCTGCAGCGTGAGAAGCAGGAAGGATATCCGGCGCTCAAGCATATCCTTAATTACGGCAAGGAGATCGTTTCCCTGATCAAGCCTCGTCCGCTCACGCCTGAGGAAGCGACCCGCATCGTAAACCTGATCAATGAGATGACTATGGTCGCGCAGATGATCACCGGTGACTACATGCTGAAGGTCGTGCCGTGGCATGAGATGTGGGAGGGCGATTACGCCTGCTGGAGGTACATCGCTGAGTTCCATGAGCTTCAGGTAGTCGAGCAGGACCTTATCAGGCTTTCGACCGACGCTGCCCGCGGCTTCTTCTGCCAGGAGATCTTCCGCTGCCTCTTCTCCTATCCCGAAGGGATGATCGAACCGTCCCTTATCGACAACAAGATATTCTGCATGCTTTATGGCGTGGCCGCGACCCCCTGGGTGGTCAGAAAGGGCCTCAAACAGTACGGCGGCGCCCGCAGGTGGCTCGATGAGCTTTATAACAAGCACTACCCGAAAGAGAACGCTGAATTCGCCAAGTTCAAGATGTCCTGGCTGCCCCGTCATATCCAGTTCTCCGAGGCGCTTCTGTTCGAGGAACGCACCGGTAAGGGCGAATGGAGGGTGACCGACGAGAAGGTGAAAGACGTCCTTAACCGCAGCAAGGCAGTGAGAAAAGAAGCCTATAAGAAAGAACGCGAAGAGGAATTCTACGCGGTGATCCGCGACAAGATGTGGCCGCTGGCGCAGGAGCTGATGCACGAAGACAACCTCGACCAGATGCTCGAGGACGAGGTCAACAACGGGAATGTCCAGCTGCCGGACAAGGTCCAGCAGCAGATGGCGAAGCAGGGCGGTCAGGGCAAGCAGATGAAGGTGAACAACCTGCCCAAGAACATGCAGAACCAGGTGCGTAAGCAGCTCGAGGACAAGTACAACAAGATGACCCCCGAGCAGAAGCAGCAGATGCAGCAGAAACAGCAGCAGCAGGGCCAGCAGGTGACGGTCGTCAAAATGGGCTCGAACATGCGTATGCCTGGCATGCCCAGTCCGGCAGGAAGTCAGCAGAACCAGCAGCAGGGCCAGCAGCAACAGGGCGGCCAGTGCCAGATGGGCCAGCAGGGCGGACAGCAGCAGGCCGGACAGCAGGGCCAGCAGAGCGGCCAGGGGCAGCAGCAGGGACATGGCCAGCAGCAGGGAGGTCTTGCCGGCCAGGCCCAGAGAATAAAGGAAAAAGCCCAGCAGCTTTCCCAGAAGGCTTCCGAGATCGCCGAAGGCGCCCAGCAGGCCGAAGGTTCCGCGCAGAACCTCTCAAAGGATGCGGGGAAGATCCGCCAGCAGGCGGGTTCCCAGGCAGCCAGCTCCCAGCAGCTGCAGGACATCAAGAGCCAGGCATGCGGGCTTAAGGAGAAATCGAAATCCCTGGAACAGCAGACGCAGGAGTTCGGGCAGGAAGCGGACAAGCTTGATGAGCAGGCCTCGCAGATGGGCAACTCAAGCGATAAACAGTCTGCCAAAGATATTAAGGATATGGCCGGCAATCTCAAGGATAAAGCCCAGCAGATAAACAGCCAGGCCGAAGACCTGGAAAAACGCGCGGAAGAACTCAAGAAGCAGGCGGACAGTCTCGATGCCCAGGCCAAGCAGGGCCAGGGAGAGGGACAGGGACAGGATTCCAGCCTGGTGAACCAGCGCGCCCGTTCCATACAGGAAAAGGCCAAAGAGCTCGCCGAGAAGGCACGCCAGCTCAAGGAAGAGGCGAAGCAGACCGAGCAGATGGCGGAAAATCTTGGTAACGAAGCCGAGAAGATCGAAAAGGGCGAGGGAAAAGAGGGCGAGGGAAAAGGCCAGGACCAGCAGGGTAAGGGACAGGATCAGAAGGGCCAGGGCAATGACCAGAAGGGTGAAGGAAAAGACCAGCAGGGCCAGAAAGGTCAGGGTCAGCAGGGCCAGGGGCAGGATCAGCAGGGACAGGACCAGCAGGATCAGCAGGGCCAGCCCGGCCAGAATTCAATAGGCGGCAGCGGTTTCAGCCGGAATCCCTGGAGCGGCAGGCAGCCGAACGGTCCCCAGATGCCTCAGCGTCCTCAGCCGGGATATTCGAATCCGAGCATCAGCCAGGTCCAGAAGATGATGAACGACGTGGCCAAGGTGCTCGACGACGAAGCCCGCAAGCGGACCGGATTGACCAAGGCCCAGCGCGACGAGTACAAGAACTTCGTCAAGCCCGTCAAAGCGTATGTCTCGACGATGTCGCGCCATCTCAAGTCCCTTATTGAAAAGAACAAGTCCGAGGATATGCAGAAGAACGCGACGAGCGGCGAGATCGACGAGGATTCTCTGGCGCTTGCCAGGGCCCGCGGCATCACCTTCGAGGTCCCGACCATCCCGACCAAGGTCACCTGCTACGTCTCCCTGCTTATCGACGTCAGCGGCAGCACCGTGGGCGCCTGTCTCAACGAGCTCATCCTCACCGGCCTGCTGATGGAGGAATCGCTCAAGGAGATACCCGAAATAAGCTCCGAGCTCTACGCGTTCTCCACGGCCGAGGCGATCAGGCTCAAGGATTACGGGGATAAGGTCTGGACGCAGAAGATCGCCTATGATTCGATGCGCGGGCTTCTGGACGCCGATCACTCATGCACCAATGACACCGGGGCTCTGATGGCGGCGGCCAAGCGCATCCCGCCTGAGGTGATGCGCGACGCCTCGGTCCTCAAGGTCATCTTCATCATCACTGACGGTATCACCGACAAGAGGAGCGTCCGCCAGGTCATCCACCAGATCTACGGCATGGGTAAGAACATCCGCGTGATGGGTATCGGCGCCGGACAGGGGACTCAGAATGTCGTGGACGTCTATTTCCCCGATGGCCTGTATGTCGCCAATCTTAAGGATCTTCCTTCCGAGTTCCTCAAGCTGATGAAGAAGACCCTGACCAGGGGCCTGAGGGAGACCCGCGAGCTGCTGCTCAAGGACGGAGGCGCACCGACGTCGTCCATTTACGAAAAACATCCTGTTGGGACCACTCTTTTCTCTGTCGTTGTTTCCAGCTTTGGACTGATCATCTACAGCCTTCTTCTCTCGACGTTCGCTCTTCAGCTCGTCATGCTCCTGACAAATTCAGTCAGTTACCTGTGTTCTTACAGGAAAGAATTGCTGCGAGGGGATTTCAAGGCTCCTTTCAGCGGTATTTTCGATGGATTCGAAAAGCTTAAGAACAACCAACAGCTCCTGATAAATACGCTGGCGATAGGGATAATCGGTCCTTTGGCGTATTTGAGCGCTATCTCCCTGCTGGGGCCGCAGCTGGTCAGCATCCTGGTAGTGTTCAACGGCATCTGGGCGTTATTGTTCGCCTTTGTCTTCTTAAAAGAAAAACCGACTGCCTTCAAACTGGGTGGGGCGTCGCTGGCTTTCATCGGGGCCGTCGGGACGACCATTTTCCTGAAATCCCTGGGCGATCCGCTGGGACTCTTGCTTCAGGTATCCTGGCTCGGTCTGCTGGCCATGCTGTTTTCGACCCTTTCGTATGGTGGGCAAAGGATATTCTCCAAGAACCTGCTTAACCAGACCTCGCCGGAAGATAAATACAACAAGGCAATCGAAATGATACGCCTTCAGTATCTGGCCGGTTCTTTCTGCGCTTTTGTCCTGGTCATCTTCAGCGTGGCACTCGGCGCTTCGCTTTTCAGCGCGTTGCTGTTCCAATTGGCGGCAGGCGTGGTGCTTGCGATAGTCCTCGGCATCATCAATTTCACTTACTGGTTTATCCGCTACAACGTCCAAAATACCCCGTTTGAGCAGTCAAAGACGGAATGTATCATCGCCACAGGGCCTGGAGTTGCTTTCTTTGTCACTTATTTCTCAAGCGTCTTCCTGGGGATAGGCACTGTGATCTCAACCTGGGAAGTCTGGGCATTAGCTGTTATTACCATCATTGGCGGTATGATCGGCACTTATAACAAAAACAAACGGTCTGAAGAGAAGCCGGTATATGAGGCGGCGAAGGACGGCGGAATCAATTCAAATATTACCGATAAGCGGACTCCCTTACCTACCGTGGCAGGTGTTCGGGAGTCCGCCGGTAATATTTTCGATGGCGGTCTCAACGAGCGGGAACTCAAACCATGGGCGTCGAGGCTCAATCGCATACTTACGAGGGGTGACGACCGCTGCGGCTTGAAAGGTTCCATCGTCCTTCGCGGCACCTATACTGATTACCTTAAGCAGCTCCTTGGCTGGCATGAGTCGTTGAGCGTCCTGGGGGAAGACCACGTCATCACTTCGGACAGGTATAATGATTTCATCTACCGCAGACTTATAGACAAAGAGAACGTTAACGGCTTGATCCTCGATCTGGGCGCGGGTTCGGCAGGCGTCGGCGTGGGGCTGAGGAAGGCCGGGGCTGCTAACGTTATCGCTCTTGATTTCTCCCGTTACGCCCTTTCCTGCTGCAAGACCCTTTGCCGGGACTATGGTACTTCTCTGGAACGGGTTCTGGCTGAATCGACCGTGCTGCCGTTCAAAAGCGAAAGCATCGATTCCGTTTATACCAGCAATATGCTTAAGTATCTTCCTCCCGAGTTGAGGAAAAAGGCGCTGGCAGAGGTATGGAGAGCGCTCAAGCCGGGCGGAAAGCTTTATGTGCACGGCTCCATGGAGATCGCGATCGAGTATTCGCCTTTTTACGGGGCGGTCGAGGTTGAGACGACGGAGTGGACCCGCAAGGAATGGGAGCAGGTTTTTGCGGAGCTCGGCTTCGTGTCTTGCGCTTTCGAGGACGAGGAATTCGGAGGAGACAGCTTCGTCTATTTCAGGATCGTGAGGGCCCAGAAGAAGGAAACCGACGGCGGCTTGGCCGTTGCACCGGTCACCGTGATCCTGCGCCGCAGGCATTTCCGCGACTGGGTGATCAAGAACCAGAAGCTGACCCGCGAGGCGGTTGCGGCGATGCTCGGGACGCAGGATATCGAAGGGTGCCCGGAGAGCGATTTCGTGGCGGCGGTGCTCAAAGGTGTGGGGATCGGCGGCTTCAGCGCGGTAGCTGCTCAGAAGCTTGCTGAGTCTTCAGATCCGATGGTGGTCAGGATGCTCGAGCGCATCCGCAGCGGCGAGCATTTCAACAGCGTTTCGACCTTCACGTTCCAGAACGAGCTTACCAAGAAGCAGCTGCGCAGGCTCAACAGGGATTTCGAGATCATCGGTTTCGCGGGGGCCGGCGAACAGTATGTCGACGTGCTCGATGAGGAGGGCAACAAGACCGGCTGGTTCATGCCGCGCAGACAGGTGCACGAGACCGGTGAATACCATTCCGATGTCTGCGTCTTCGCGGTCAACCGCGACGGCAAGATACTCCTCCAGACCAGGTCCTCCGAGAAGCAGATGTACCCGTCGCTCAAGGACGCATCCGCGAGCGGCCATATGGTCGTCGGCGAGACGCCGGAGCATGCCGCGGTCAACAGGCTCAGGGAAGAGCTGGGCATCGAGACTGCTGCCTGGGACATGATCAGGATAAGCGAGGAGACCGGCCTCAAGATCCACCGCGAGTTCGGCGAGGACCTGATCGAGAACACCTTCACCCATGTCTTTGTCTACTTCCTGCCTGAAAAAGCCGCGCTCACTTTGCGGACAACTGAGATCGACGGGTTCGAGTTTATCAAGGCTGAAAAGCTCTTTTCCCAGCTCAAGCGCCACCCGGGCGCGTTCGCCGGAGTAAAAGACGTGCTGGCTGACAAGGAACTGTCCGGGAAACTCCAGACCGTGATCGCGCAGATGTCCGAGCATGTAAGCGCCAACGGCGAATACCACGCGGATGATGTCATTTTCCGCGTCCGCAATTCCCTCGACAAGAACGGCATCAGGAACGCGGTACTGATAACTTCCGAGGCCGAGCCGTTCTTCAAGACCGGCGGTCTCGGCGACGTTATGGGCGAGCTTTCGACCGCGCTGAGCAACTTCGGCCTCGAAGTGACCGTGGTTACGTTCCTTTACGACGATATCGACCGCAAGAAGCTGACCGATACCGGGGTCACCTGCGTCACTCACGTCGAGTACCGCGAGCTGCCGACCCGTATCTGGACCGCTAAGAACGGGAAGGTCACCTATCTGTTCCTCGATGAATCCGGCTGGTTCCGGAAGGCTTATTCCGGCGACAAGCTCAATTTCGCGGTGGGATTGGGCGACGGGGCATTCAACGCGGTTGCCGCCATGGTCAACGCCGGCAAGATGTCCAAGCCGCAGGTTTTCCACGCTAACGACTGGGCTTCGTCACTCGTCCCGGTCTACCTTAAGACCAAATACCGTTACCAGACCGTCTTTGACGACTGCGCCGGCGTCTTCTCGATACACAACGCCAAGCATACGGCCGCCTGGATACCGGGCCGGCGTTTCGCTGAGCTTGGCGTCGACGGCGAGCACTGGTATGGCCTCAAGCAGCCCGGTGACGAAAGCCATTTCTGCCTGATGCGCGGCGCCATATACCACGCGGACAAGCTCAACGCCGTATCCCGCACCAACCGCGACGAGATGATGACCGAAGAGGGCGGCGGCGGCCTGCACATGGATTACCGCGCCAGGGTAAGCGATTTCCTCGGCATTCCTAACGGCACCTACTACCCCGTCTGGGAGCCTGTCACCAAAGAGGATAAGCCGGCGCGCAAGGCCGCGATGCAGGCGCAGCTCGGTTTCAAGGTCGACAAGGACATACCGTTCTTCGGCATGATCGCCCGCCTTGATTCACAGAAAGGCGTCAAGCAGGTCGTGCGCGTGATCAACTGGGTGCTCGAGGAGACTAACGGCGGAATCCAGTTCATCTATCTCGGCAAGGGAGACGCCGACAGCTACCGCGACCCGGGCAGCTACGTCGCTCAGGTGGCCGATGACCTTAAGGCCCTGGAGAGGCGCTGGCCGAACAACGTCAAATTCATCAACAAGTACACTACGGCTGAGCAGAAACTGGCGTTCCACGCGATCGACATCTTCATGTATCCTTCTGAGTTCGAGCCCTTCGGTACCCGGCCGATCGTCGCCCTGATCAACCGCGTCCCCGGAGTCGTGCGCAGGACCGGCGGTCTGGCCGACAACTTCCAGGAGTACCAGTGGGCTACCGGCGAGGGCAACGGCTGGCTGTTCGAGAACATCAACGACCGTGAGCTCCACGACGCGGTCTGGAGGGCGATCAACACGTTCCGCGTGCCTGAGCACTGGGAGAAGGTGACCGCCAATACCGTGGCGCATGACTGGAGCTGGAGAGGACCGGTCAAGGAATACATCAATATGTACCGGTGGGCGCGCGAGAAGGCCGGACTGGTCAAACAGCCCGCGGCCGATGCGCAGGCACAGAAGAAGGCCGGTGAAGAAGAGCCGTTGACCGCCGAAAAGCTCCTTGAGACCCTTGCGAAAGACCCGTTTGATCCGAAGACGCTTAAGAGTCTCGGAGCTCCGGCTGTTCCTGTCCTTATCGAGGCCCTGCGCCAGACCGGCGATGTCCTCGTATCGGAGATGATCGCTGAGCATCTCGGGTATATCGGCCACGAATCCGTGCCCAGCCTTATCGCCGCGCTGAAATATACCGACATCAGGTTCCGCCTGGCGGTGATCCAGACCCTCGACAGGATCGGTGACAAGCGCGCGGTCGAGCCCCTGAAACAGCTGGCCCTCGATCCCTCGAACCCGTATCTCCTCAAGAAGCGCATCGGCGAGACACTGGCCAGGCTGGAGGCCAAGGAAGCGGACGATGTCCTGGAAGACGGCGGCCTGAATTCCCGGGCTCCTCCCGTCCATGACGGAAAGGAATTCAAGTATATAGGAAAGCTGGTCAATACGGATGGAGGGGCGAAAAGAGGCATGAAGGAGCACGTTCTCCTGAATTCCCTCCGGTTCGGTTATGCCGCGATCATTATCTTGACCTTCGCCATAGGCGCTTACTCGGCTTCCATTTACCTCGCCGCTTCCGCCTGCTTCGCGATCTACTTCTTCTATAAATTCAGCCGTAAACCTCTTACCGCCGACCCCGAAACCCGTTCTTCAGAAACTTTCCTTCTTATGCTCTTCGCCTGCGTTATCCTCGGCGTCCTGCCGTTCTCCGTTTACACGGCCATTATCGCCCTGGTCGCGTCTTATCCCGCCGGCCACCTGCTTTTTGGAGTGGGTATGGAAGCGCTGAGGAACGATTATGAGCATGGCCATAGGTCCCACGCGGCTGACGGCGGGGAGTTCCTGGCCCTGGTGACCAAAGAGCTTGAGCGGTTCGATGTGATGTATGCCGGCAGCCTGGATGAGCTTGGGGAATGGCTGGCGGGCGTGTTCGCCGGCTGGGATATCGAAGGCTTGAAGAGGCAGCTCGGGTCCGCGCCCGAGGCCGGTAAAGCGGCGGTGGAATGTTCGGTGATCCGGACCATCAAGGAACGGATGATGGCGCGGTTCCCGTACGGGATCGGGGCGCCCTCGCTTTTCGTCAGCCGGAAGAAAGGGGTCGGTAACGAATTCACCTACGCTCAACTCCTGTTGATGGCGGCGGATATTATCGGACTCGCCGCGAGACCGGTCCAGGTAGCCCGTAACAGCCGCGGCAAGGAGATCATCTCCGCAGCGGTCCTTTTCACGCTTTCCGATTCAAAAAGCGTGATGGTCGACCTCTTCAAAGGAGAGGACGCGGTCAGCCAGCCGTTCGATTTCAACGAGGCCTATGCGAAGGACAATTTCTGCGGGTATTACTCGCTTAAAGACGTTTCCAATCCCCTGGACCTGCCTCACCGGATCCGGGGGCTGTCCGATCACTCTCTCTGCGGCGGGGCCTACCTTTTCACCGCTGCGCTCTGTATGGATTGCAAACCTGATCCGGACCCCGATCAGCAGAAACGTTACCTGATGACCGCGATGGATTATCTCGAGCTGGCCCTGCCGCTCGATAAGGACTGCGCCGAGATCTTCAACTACATCGGCCTCGATTACCGGATGCTTGACGAGGCGGGTGTGCCGATAATGAACGGACAGGAAAAGATGAACGCAGTCGAGCTTGAGCTTTCTTATTTCGAGATAGCCGTTTCCCTCGAGCCTTTCTACACTGACGCCCTGTGCAACATCGCTTCCGCCCTCTATTTTCACGGCGATTTCGGGCGCGCGATCGACAAGGCTACCCAGGCGATCGAGAGCGGACTGGCTGCCGACGCCTATATCACCCGGGCACTGGCATATGCCGAAATGGGCGAACGGGAGCTCGCGCTCGGCGACATAGAGGCTTCAGTCAAGCTCAATCCGCTGATGGCGCAGACCGCGATCAAGACCAAGGACGAGCTTCATTCCCGCGGCCTGCTGGACGGCGGCGCGGCCCGTGAAGAGATCTATATACGTGAATGGATGGAGGAGTACTGCATCGAGTGCGATAAGGCTTCACATTTCTTTGCTACTCCCACCGGCAGGGATGTTTACGGCATCTCCGGCATCCATGACTGGAACG
>JBLMZF010000128.1:0-6472 GCA_050258655.1 Deltaproteobacteria bacterium
GACAGGCTTGTCACGCGTGTGGAAGACATGAAGGAGAAAGTCGGCGAGATCAAAGAGCAGGTCACGGAGAAAACCAAGGAAGTCGCTCACGATATAGGCATCGCTTCCCTTTGGACCTTCGTGCTTTACCTGGTCTCTATCGGCGTCGCTGTCTGGGGTTCCTGGGCAGGCGCTGTAAGGGTTTAAACGGAGCGGGAGACGGGTTAAAAAAAACCGCGTAGGTGGTCAGTCCACCTACGCGGTTTATTATTTCTGTCTTACTCGGGCTATTTCCTCTCTTCCTTCACTGGTTGGAAAGGCATTACAGGCGCGGGAGCGGGAACAGTCTGAGGAGCAGACGGCGGTACGCCGACCGACGGGACGGCTCCTTTCGTGCTCACATCGGCGATGACAGTTCCGGCTATTTTGCTGCCGATATAATCGGAAAGTTTGTTCTCAGAAGCGTCCATCATCAACGGGGTTACCGAGTTATCATAGCTCATGAAGCAAAGGCCGCCGATGAAGGCGATAACGCTGAACTCTAACCAGCTCACCTCGGTCCAGGTCCTGTTGATATCGGCATGCTTGATCCTCAGTTCGATCGGTAGGGAAATACGCGGGAGCGGAGAACCTGTTCTGGTATCCGTGATATCGATGTCGAAATCCAGCTTGACGGTATAGCTGTAGCCAAAAAGCGCCGGCGCGAAGATGATGAATCCCGGCCAGTTCACCCAGAAGTTGATACCACTTCCCTTATACTGCGAGGAAGTTGTGATCCTGGCGATAAAATCGACCGACTGCTTGTTGGAGGAATTCGGGTAATACGGGTAAAAGACCCTGAAACCGTCTTTCTTCAGGTTGTTGGCGATCGCCATCACCATGCGCTCTTCTTCAGGCGAATTGGTGGCAGCGGTGATGCCGATAGCGTAATTCGTATACTCGGAATTGATGAATCCCGGCTTGTACATACCCAGGTTCTCCATGGTTAGGGGATGGGCGCAGCCAGAGATGAAGACCAGACACAGGAACAAACTGATGATGCCCTTACACCATTTCATTGCTCCTCCTTTTGTTGTCTGATACTTTGATGCAAGTACATATAATAGAATATATTCTGAATCTATTGTACGCTTTATTAAAGCTTTTGCAAGGATAGTCTGCGGAAGAAGCGCAGGGCGAAGCCGGAGATCAGAGCACCATCATCTTCTCCAGAAGCTCTTCCGGGGTCTTGCCGATCCTGAGCATCTTTTGGAACTTGGGCGCCATAAAGCCATCGGTCACGGTATGGTCGAGGAACGCAAGCAGTTTGTCGTAATACCCGCCGACATTGAGCAGGCCGACGGGCTTCACGTGGAATCCGAGCGAAAGCCAGGAAAGCACCTCCGAAAGCTCTTCGAGCGTGCCGATGCCACCGGGCAGGGCGATGAAACCGTCCGAAAGCTCATGCATCTTCGCCTTGCGCTCATGCATCGTCTTCACGACGATCAATTTAGTGCAGCCGGCATGCGCCACCTCCCAGGGAACCATCGCTTTGGGGATAACACCGGTGATCGTACCGCCTTCGGCAAGCACCGTATCGGCGACCACGCCCATCAGGCCCACCTTACCCCCGCCGAAAACGACATTGATCCCGCCCCGCGCCAACAGCCTTCCCAGCTCCCGGGCAGCCTTCACATATTCTTTGTTTTTGCCGGTCCGCGAACCGGCATAGATACAGATCTTCTTCATCATAGTCGCAACTCTCTGTGTATAAATATATTACTACACCGAGTTGGCTTTAGGAAGAAATTAAATGGTTTCTGTCCCTATTTTTCAACTCAGCGTTGAAAAATAGGGACAGAAACCGTTTATTTAGGGTTGGGTGGGAAGCGCGGGGACAATGACAGCCTCGCCCTCGACCGGCTCCGGCTGGAAATCAGCGACATCGGGTATGGTGATAGCGGCGCGGATCTCCTTGCCGGGAAGCTCGCCGGGCTGGCGGATATATCCCTGCAGAAGCCTGATGAAGGCGTGGTTCGGCGTGTGGTAATCGGCGGTAGAGTAACGGCTGAACTTGGTCACCAGTTCGGCATAGGTATCCCCTTTCGAGCCGTCCTTCTGCACCGCGCGCAGGTGGGCGGGCGAGGCGTCGTAATTGGAATGGTTGAAGAGCCCCCATTCTGACGGGGAAAAATGGCTCTTGAAGTTCCACATCATCCAGCTGTATTTCTCCTGCGTGAAATGCGACATGTAATAATCCCAGACGTCCTTGGTGTTGAACGCCGTGAACTCGCCGATCATCACCGGAACCTTATAGAGCGCCTGGAAGCGCCGGTTGTTGGCGATCTTGCCGTCGATATACGACTGGTGCATATCCAGGTCCTCGTTGCACCACCACATGTAATAATGGAACTGGTAGGCGATATTCGTCCAGCCCATCTGGTTCGGGTCGGGAAGGCTCTTCCAGTCCCAGGCGCCCTCCATCATGATCAAATGCTCCTTGTCGATGGCCCGGATCGCCTTGTAAAGCCTGTCGTAGATATCGCGCAGCATCTTCGGGGAGGCGCCCACCGGTTCATTGAGCAGGTCATACCCGCACACCCACGGATTGTCCCGGTAATGCCTGGCGATAGCCTCCCAGACCATGACGGTGCGCCTGCGGAAAAGCTCCCCGTCGGTGCTCCTCTCGAAAAGCCTGTTGTACCCCTTGCGGCCGGAGTGGTCCAGCTTGCTCTGCCCGCCGGGCGCGGCGTGCAGGTCGATCAGCACATAGATCCCGCGGTCGGCGCAATAGTCGACGATCCGGTCTATCCTGCTGAAGTCGATGCTGCCGTCCGCCCTGGTGATCCAGTCGCCGTTATCGTCCATCAGCAGCCAGTAGGAGACCGGCAGGCGGACGCTGTTGAAGCCAAGGTCGGCGATGATATCGATATCGCTCGCGCGGATGTACGATGCGCGGAAGGTATCGAGCAGCTTGTCGCTGTTGAACTTGCCGAAGCGCTGGGTGAGCACATCCCTGATCGCGTAGTCGTCCTGGATCGGCGGATCGTCGGCATTGCCGATGCCGGTCAGCCATTTCTCGATCAGCAGGCAGTTGCCCAGGTTGGCGCCCTTAAGCACCAGCTCCTTCCCCTTCCCGTTATCCTCGCGCATCGTCGTCCCGTCCTGTTTCAGGAACCCTTTCCCCTGGCTCTGCGGCCTGCTCCAGGGAGTGGCAGATACCACGGTATCTTTCGTTCCGACGCAGGCGCGCACGCGGTACCACATATCACGCTCGGCCCGCACAGGGCGGAACTGGTACGGTCCGCGCCAGATCTGCTTCCAGGGCCCCTGCTCAGAAGGAGCCGACTCGACCTCGTAGAAACCCGCCTGCTTTACTCTCGGCCAGGAAACATATCTCCAGGAGAGATTTTCCCAGGAAATGTTTACGCGCGCGCCGGGGTATTCAGCGGAAACACTGTACTCCGAGACTATCTGTTTCGGTCCCGAGTCGGTCTCTTCCCAGCGCACGCGGTACCAGCGCCGGTCCAGGTGCCTGACCTCGAAAGTGTTGCGCGTCCCGTGATAGACCCTCGTCCACGGCCCCTCCGGTCCCGATACGCTCTCCTCGAGCGTATACGTCACCAGACGGGGCAGGATATCCCAGGTCACCGTCCCTTCCAGAAGCGCGGATTCCTTGATCTTGAGTATTTTCGGACAGGCCTTCACATCGCGGAAGTAATACGTCCCCGGCCAGTACTCATGGATGACTATCCGGTCGATGTCGCGCAGATTAAGGTCAGCGGGAAGGTCCTTGAAAAGGATCTCGAAACGTGTCCATTCTCCCACATGGCTGCCCTGACGGGGCCAGACCTCAGCCCTGGTAAGGTTGCTGCGGTAGATATTATGGTCGTAGAACTGGACGCCGATCGTGTTGTCGAAGCCGTTATCGGGGAAAGCTTTCACCCAGAATGTGAGACGGTCGTTGTTGACCGGATCGAGGTCAAGATGGCGGGAACCTTCCCTTACCTGGAGGCCTCCCCATTTCGATTTGACCACGAAACGGCACATGCCGTTCTCGAATGAGACGTTATCGCTGCTCTGACGCTTCCATCCGTTAAGAGAGAGACCTAGAGTGGGGTCGGGGCGGGTTACAGGTTCATAGACAAATGCGGCGAGGCACGCCGAAAACGGCGCTAAAAGGAGTACCAGCAATATTCCGCCGATCCGCCTTTTCAGCTTCATCGCGCACCTCTAAAAGGTTAAAAAACATCTTCCTCCTGGTGGCGGAGCCTCGCTGCTCTTTTCCACTAAAAGTATAACATCCAGAAGACAATTTTTCAACTCCCCGTTGAAAAATAGGGACAGAAACCATTTATTTTCTACCATTGTTGCGCGATTTCTACTCAGAATAAATGGTATCTGTCCCTATTTATTTCGTCCCCATATCAGCTACAGCTTAAGCCTAATTAGAAGATGAAGGACTGTTCGTCCAGAACAACGGCCGATTCAACGGAGCGGCTGTACCCGGATTGGTGATCCACCATCTGTCCGGCATCTGATTGTTCGGGGCCGTGGTCGACGGGGTCGACTGCGGCGGATAAACCGGATCGACCGGCGTTGACGAAGGCACCGTGATCACAGAGATTCCAACAGGCGGCGTTTCGATCTTCCCTCCGGACGGGATGACATTAAGCAGAGTCTCGTTGCTGGCCTGGCCGCTGACGTTCATCACAGACAGGATGGCGAACGGCCTGGTCTCGGTGTTCCAGATATACGTATGGATGGCAGTGTCTGACCAGGAGATCACGGGCATCGAGACCCCGCCAAAAAGCACCTGGCCGCGGTCGACACCGAAATTCCTCCCCCTTATCCAGTAATCCTGGCCGATCTGCACCGTTTCCGAACTCAGGGACTGGATGTACGGCAGACCGGTAAGGTCAGGCTGCACAAGATAGCCTTTCACCAGTTTGGTCAGGGTGTAGTTGCGCGCATGGTAATCCAGAGTGGCGAACTGCTTTAATTTCGAGGTGAGCACGGCGAACGTATCGCCTTTTGTCCCGTCGGCTTCCACCGCCCGGAAACGCGGCAGGCTTCCCGTGTAGTTCGCGTGGTTATAGAATCCCCATTCCGACGGCGCAAAGCGGCACTTGTAGCACCACATCGCCCAGCTGTACTTCTCCTCGTTGAACTTCGTCAGATAGTAGTCCCATACGCATTTGATGTTGAAGCAGGTGAACTCCCCGATGAACACCGGCACCTGGTAATCGGACTGGTAGATCCTGTTCTCGGCTACTTTGCTGTCGATATAGATCTGATGCTGAAGGGGATCTTCGTTATAGTCCCACAGGTAATAATGGAACTCGTAGACCACGTTCTGCCAGCCCATGTTCGCCGGTTTAGGCAGCGTCGCCCAGTCCCAGACGCCTTCCATCATGATGATGTGATCGGTGTCGATCAGCCGGATGGCGTCGTAGATGCGGTCGTAAGTCTGCCAGAGGAGCGGAAGCTTCGCCGACCCCGTGGGCTCGTTAAGCAGGTCGTAGCCGCACACCCACGGATTGTCCCGGTAATGGCGGGCCAGCTCCTTCCACACGGAAATGGTCCGCAGCCGGTACGTCTCGCCAAGCGAGCTCTCCTCGAAGAGCTTGTTATAGTTCTTTCTCCCGGTATGGTCCTGAAGGCTCTGGCTCCCGGGCGCGCCGTGCAGATCGATCAGGACATAGATCCCCCGGTCGGCGCAGGCGTTGACGATACGGTCTATCCTGCTGAAATCGATGCTCCCTCCCTGTTTCACCCACTTACCGTTCTCGTCCATCAGCAGACGGTAATAAATAGGAAGGCGCACGAAGTTCATCTTCATGTCCACAAGCAGGTCCAGGTCCTTCTCACTGATGTAGGCATTGCGGTAGGTATCGAGGAGGTCGTCGCTGCGGTTGCCGAACCGCTGGGTGAGCACCTGCCTGAGCGAATACTCGTCCTCTACGGCGGGAGAATCGCCGTCACCGATACCGGTCATCCACTGTTCGGTCACCAGGCAGCTGCCCAGGTTGACGCCCTGCAGCACCACCTGTTTACCACTGCCGTCCCGGTCACGGATCACTGTGCCGTCCTGCTTCAGGTATCCCCTGCTTGCGGATTGAGGCTTGCTCCAGTCGCTGGAAGCTGTGGGTGAGGACTGCGTGCCTCTGAAAGCGCGCACGCGGTACCATTCGCTCTGCAGGCCCCGAAGAGTCGTGTAAGCTCCCGTATAGATCGTCGTCCAGGGGCCGTCCTCGCTGCGGGCGGACTGCACCTGGTAAAAACTTGCCTGATTGATCCTGGTCCACTGCACGCGTCCAGACCTGAGCGGCTGATAGCTGATGAACAGCGCCGGCGGCGCGTACTCCATCGAATCGCTCGGCTCGGAAATATACGGGACCGCGCCATCGGCATCCTGCCAGCGCGCCCGGTACCATGTCCGGTTCAACTGACTGACCTGGTACGTATGTCCGGTCCCCCGGTACACCTCTGTCCAGGGACCGTCCGGTCCGAG
>JBLMZF010000129.1:0-17885 GCA_050258655.1 Deltaproteobacteria bacterium
ACCGGAAATGGCCTTTGCCGCCGCCGGCAACACGCTCACCAACAGAGGGATCCGGGTGGGCAGCATCTGGGGCGATAAAGGCAATGTCGAGGCGAGCGTCGATAAGCTCGCCAAAGACGCCAACCCGGCCGAATACGACGCGCTGTTCATACCGGGCGGACTTTCGCCCGACCATCTGCGCGTCGATCCGGCGGCCGTGAGGTTCGCGAGGTATTTCATGGACAAGAACAAGCCGGTGTTCGCGATCTGCCACGGACCGCAGGTGCTGATCACCGCCCAGGCGCTCAAAGGGAGGAAAGCGACCGGATACCCTTCGATAACGCAGGACATCATCAACGCGGGCGCGGAATATATCGACAACGAACTGGTGGTGGACGGGAACCTCGTCACCAGCAGGTATCCGGAGGATATCGCCGCTTTTATAGAAGGGTCGCTTGAGCAGCTGCTTAAAACGGAACTGAAGGTGACACAAAAGTAACATAATTTGTCATTACACATGGAGGGGACGATGAACGAGAATCTGTATGTTCTTCCTCAGCTCCCTTATGACTATAAAGCGCTCGAGCCGTATATATCCGAGGAGACGCTCCGGATCCACCATGACAAACTGCATCAGAAGTACGTCTCCAACGCGAACGAGGACCTGGTGAAGCTCAACAGCGCGCGCACGGATAAGGCGATGCCCGACATGAAATCGCTGCTCAAGGACCTGTCCTTCAACATCGGCGGCCACGTCCTCCACAGCCTCCTCTGGGAGAGCATGTGCAAGAAGGGGGATTCGGCGGCGATGCCGCAGGGCAACCTCGGCGAGGCGATAGAGAAGGAGTTCGGCGATCTGACCCGCTTCCAGCAGGAATTCGCAAAGGCGGCGTTTTCCGTCGAGGGGTCGGGGTGGGCGGCCCTGGCGTTCTGCCGCCTGACGCAGAGGCCGATGATCATGCAGATAGAGAAGCACAATGTGGATATTTTTCCGACGTTCCAGATCATCCTGGTCCTTGATTCCTGGGAGCATGCCTACTATCTCGACTACAGGCAGGAGCGGGCAAAGTACATCGACGCGTTCTGGAATATATGTAACTGGGACAAGGTGGGGGAACGGTTCGATTCGCTGATGGGGGTACCGGCGGAAGCCCGCCGGTAGGTGTAAACCAGGGGACTGCTCCCGGACCGGATAGGAGTGGTCCGGAGTGTGTCTCTACACTAGGAGGGGATACTATGCCGGCCAGAAAAGGATCGGTCAAGATAGAGTCGGTTATGACCAGCAATGTAGAGACTGTCAGTTCTTCTTCATCCGTCCAGCAAGCCGCTTCGATGATGAAGCAGTTCGATATAGGGGCGCTCCCCGTGAAGGATGACGGGAGCCTTAAAGGGATAGTCACGGACAGGGATATCGCCCTGCGCCTGGTCGCCGAAGGCAAGGACCCGGGCAGCACATCAGTAGGGGACATCATGACCCAGGGTGTGGTGACCTGCAGGCAGAACGAAGCGGTCAGAACAGTGGAGAAGACCATGGAGCAGAACAGGATCCGGCGCGTGGTCATCGTCAACGAACAGGACCAGCCCGTCGGAGTGGTCTCGCTGGGAGATATAGCGGCGCACAAGGGCCAGAAGGAAGCCGGGGAAGTGCTTGAGAAGGTCTCAGAGCCGGTCCATTCCCAGCATCACTAGGAGCGGAATAATGCTTCCCATTGGAGTCCTGATGATAGAGCACCGTCTGATAGAGCGTATGATATGGCTCATGCAGACGGAGTACAACAAGATCCGGGGGAAAGGGGTGCCCGATCAGAAGTTCCTTGAGTCCGCGATCGATTTCATGCGCAATTACGCGGACAGATGCCATCACGGCAAGGAAGAGGATGTCCTGTTCCGCGAGCTCAAGAGTAAGCCCCTTTCCCCCGAGCATCAGAAGACGATGCAGGAGTTGATCGGCGATCACGTCCATATGCGCGAGCTCCTGGACGGGCTTGACAGGGCCCGCAGGGAGTTCTGCGGAGGCGATTACGGAGTTATCCTGGAGATCGGCGGGAAGCTGGGGGTGCTCGTCGATCTTTATCCGTGCCACATCGAGAAGGAGGATAAGCATTTCTTCCTCCCCAGCATGGAGTATTTCACTGAGGAGGAAAAGGCAGGGATGCTGCGGGCGTTCGACGAGTTCGACAAGAACCTGTTCAAGGAGAAGTATGCCCGGGTAGTCGAAGGCCAGGAGGTCGCGTTAAAATGAAATGGGTGGAGGGCAAAAGGAAGCAGTGCCTGATCTGCGAGAGGGAGGTCGAAGAGATAATCGACCTTTCTCCCGAGCGGTACCGGAAGGTTCGCGAACGGATGCAGAGGGAGAAGCCGGGCTGGACAAGCAGGAGCGGCGCGTGCGGGAAGTGCGTAGCCTACTACGAAAAGCATGAATAGGACCGTCCGATATATCGCGCTCGCCCGGCTCCCGTTCCATATCGTCGGTATCCTGCCCCTGGCTCTCGGCGCGTACCTGGCGGCCAGGTCGCAGCATGCCTTCAGTATCCCTGTATTCCTGTTCTCGCTGGCCGGCGTCATGCTTACCATAACCGCTACTCATTATAACGGCGAGTGCTACGATGTGCGGGAGGATGGCATGTGCGCGCGGCGTACGCCTTTTTCATCGGGCACAGGTCTGGCGCTGACCGGGGAGATAGCTCCCGCCGCCATCGCGCGCGGCGCCACTCTGGCCGCCGCCGCCGCTCTTGCCGCCGGTTTCATACTTCAGGCGGGCTTCAAGACCGGACCGCTCACCGTTCTTCTCGGGTCCGCCGGTCTGGCCGCGGGTTATTTTTATTCAAAGCCGCCTCTGAGGCTGGTAAAGCGAGGTGTGGGAGAATTCCTTATCGCCTTCTGCTACGGCTGGCTGCTTCCCGCATGCGGATCCTACACGCAGGCCGGGTATATCCACCCGCTGATCCCGGTCATCGCCGTTCCCGTTGCCTTTTCGACCGTCAACATCATCTGGATAAACGAGATACTCGATCTTCCCCAGGACAGGGCGGCCGGCAAGAATCATCTTGTTGTCAGACTTGGCCTGGCGCGCTCGGTCTGGATCTACCGGGCCTTCGCTCTGGCCGGCGCATGCGCAAGCCTCCTGGCCGTATCGGTCCTGCAGGTCCCCGACCGCCTGCCGGCTCTTTTCCCCGCGCTGGCCGCTTCCCTGGCGGCCGCCGTGCTGCTCGATGAACGCATGACCCGTCCAAGGCTCCTTGCCGCATGCGGGCTTACCCTTTTCGTCAATATAGCGGATTCTCTGGCTCTGTTCTTCCTCCTATCCTAAAGGCGACCGATGGAAGAGAGGTTTTCCGGCAGACACCTGTGGGAAATACGCCCCGTGAGGGACCTGGCGTTGATCGCCGCGGCCGTATCCCTGTTGTTTTTCCTGTTCGGGATGCGCCGGGTGCTCATGCCCGCTTTCGCCGGCCTGTTGTTCGCCTATATCGTAGAGCCGGCGGTGAAGTCGGCCCGGGACAGATGGAAGATACCCCGGTCTGTGACCGTTTCTATCCTGCTGGCCGCCGGGATGGCTACCGCCATCCTGATCGGCGTATGGCTGCTTCCTCTTATCGTCAACCAGGGTTACGCGCTGCTCAAGACCGCCCCCCATTACCTCAACGAGCTGTTGATGAGGATCTCCGCGAGGTTCGGCATCGCGGGAGAGGACATGATGACGAAGTTCCAGCCTGAGCCGATATTCCTCCTGCGGTTCCTGGGAGGCGTCATCACCGCCGCTTCAGAGACGATATTCTGGTTCTTCCTGCTGCCGTTCTTCTTCTTCGCCTTCTCCTGGAAGTTCCCCGCGATAGTCCGGCGCGCGGAAGCGATGGCGCCTTCCCGCCACAGGGAGAAGGTGATGGCGATACTGAAGGATATCGACAGCGTCTGCGGAAATTACTTCCGGGGCAGGCTGCTGATCGGCGTGGTCTCAGGCTTCCTGATGGCTTCCGGCTTCTTTCTGACCGCTGTACCCTACTGGTTCCTTCTGGGGATGCTCGGCGGTCTGCTTGGCATCGTGCCGTATCTTTCCGTGCTGGCACTGATCGCCGCGCTGCTGTTCAAATACCTGGCGGTCGGCAGCACTGCAGGATGGCAGGAGGTGTTCCTGTGGCCCGGTCTTGCCTTCACCATCATCCATACGCTCGAGGAGTGGGTGTTGATACCGCTTATCCAGAGCTATTCCGTCAAGCTCAGCCCCGTGACCATCATCATCGCGCTGCTCATAGGAGGGGCCGCCTATGGAGCGGGAGGACTCCTGTTCGCGATACCGATCGCGGGAACGATAAAGGTCCTGATCACCGCGACAGGCTGGCCGGCCATGCGCAGATACTTCGGTTAGGGCCGGTTTGAAAAAGAGCAGAAAAAACACGAATCGTCCTATTCCCCGGTCCCCGGCCGGCTTCTATACTGAGTGAAGGATATATATAAGGAGGATCGGTATGCTCATTAATGGCAAAAGTCTGACCGGTTACAAACTTCATGCCACGGACGGGGACGTGGGCAAACTGCTTTTCTTCTTCTTCGATGAGGTGAACTGGAAGGTGCGTTACCTGGCCGCGAGCGCGGGCACATGGCTGGGGAGAAAGAGGGTGCTTATTTCCCCGTCGGCAGTCACCGTCCATGACTGGGCAAACCACAGGTTCGACCTGAGCCTCTCGAAAGAGACCGCGCGCACCAGCCCCGATGTGGACACGATGGAAGCGATATCCTGCCAGAGCCAGGACGCGCTGGACAGCCATTACGGCTGCACTTCGATCCGCAGGGGCGAGGCGAACGTGCGCAGCAGCCAGGAGATCACCGGCTGTCCGATCGAGTCGCCGCAGGGCCAGGCGGGACACATCGACGACCTTATTGTCGACGACCATAACTGGGCCATCCCGTATCTTGTCGTCGACACACGCAGCTGGCTTCCCGGGAAATATGTGCTCGTGCCTCCGGCGCTGATACGCTCCGTCTCCTGGGAAAAGGAGATGGTAGAGGTCAAAGTCGACCGGGAAAAGCTGAGGAACGCTCCGGCCTACGACCCGTCTTACCCGATAAGCAGGGATTATGAGCGGCGGCTCTACGATTTCTACGGGGTACCGGGTTACTGGGAGGATATCACCGGTCTGATCAGGAAGAAGGCGCAGGAGCTCTGCAACCGCAGGGGATGCGTGCCCGGCCATGAGCTCAGCGACTGGCTTGAAGCCGAGCATCTGGTGAAGAGCGAGCTGAGGAGGGGTTGATGGCCGAGACGGTAGTCGTCACCGGCGCTTCGGCGGGAGTGGGGAGAGCGGCGGTGGCCGAATTCGCCAGGAGGGGAGCCAGGCTCGGCCTGATCGCGCGGGAACCCGAAAGGCTCAACGAGACCGCGCGCGAGGTCGAGTTCCTTGGGGGGAAAGCTTTGGTGCTGCCCTGCGATGTCTCCCGCGCGGATGAGGTGGAGCGGGCGGCACAGGAGGTAGAGAACAAGTTCGGTCCGCCCGACGTCTGGGTCAACAACGCCATGGTCTCGGAACTGGCGCCGTTCATGCAGATGTCGCCCGAGGAGTTCGAGCGGATCACCGATGTCACTTATCTTGGTGTCGTCCACGGGACAAGGGCGGCCCTCAAGCGCATGGTCCCGCACAATAAGGGGACGATCGTTCAGGTCGGTTCGACACTTGCCTACCGTTCCATACCGCTGCAGTCGGCCTATTGCGGGGCAAAGCACGCGATCAAGGGTTTCACCGATTCGCTCCGATCCGAGCTGTATCACGACCGCTCGAAAGTCCGCCTGACCATGGTGCAGCTGCCCGCGCTGAATACGCCGCAGTTCGACTGGATACGGTCGCGCATGCCCGACAGGGCCCAGCCGGTACCGCCCATATACCAGCCTGAGGTGGCGGCGCAGGCCATCTACTGGGCGGCGCATCACCGGCGGAGGGAGCTTTTTGTCGGATTGACCACTTCCATTTTTATCTTCGGTAACAAGTTCTTCCCCGGACTGGGGGACAGGTATCTGGGCATCGTCGGATACGCGTCCCAGCAGACCGCGGAGCCCGAAAAACCGGGCAGGCCGGACAATCTTTTCGAGCCGGTCAAGGGAGATTACCGCGCGCGCGGGAGGTTCGACGACAGGTCTGTGGACACAAGCGGACAGCTGTTCCTGGCCACCCATCCCGGCCTGGCGTTCCTTGCCGCCGCCGGTCTTGTCGGCATGGCGCGGGCGGCGCGCTCGTTACTGAGGAAAACACCGTGTCCCGACCGGTCGGCGGCTACGCGCTTATAGGCGATTGCAGGTCGGCGGCGCTGGTCTCAGAGGAAGGGTCAGTGGACTGGCTCTGCTGGCCGCGTTTCGACAGCCCTTCGGTCTTCGGCCGTCTCCTTGATGAGGCGGGAGGCCACTGGTCGGTGGCCCCGGTGGGCGCCTTCGAACGCAGGCGGCGCTATGACGGTGAGACGCCCGTGCTTGTCACCGAGCTCTCGTCGGGGAATACGCGCCTGACCCTGACCGATTTCATGTCCGTGGCCTCGGAGCGTGAAAAGAGATCCCTTTCTCTGCCGGAGCATGAGATCGTCAGGATCCTGCGCTGCGAAGCGGGTGAAGCCGAGATCGAGTCGGTTTTCGCACCCCGGCCCATGTACGGCAGAGCCTTCCCGGTCAAAAAGCGCGGCCCCGTCATCTGCTGCGAATATCCCCAGGGGCTGATCACGCTGGTCTCAGATATCCCCTTTTCAGTAAGCGATACCGGAGCGCGCGCGAAGATCCGCGTGAAGGCCGGCGGCACGTTCACCTGTTCGCTCGCGTTCAACGCGCAGTCCCCCGCGGTGATACCGCCTGTCGGTCCTGCCAGCCAAGCTTCCTTTTCCCGCTCGCTTTCCTGGTGGAAAGGATGGGCGGCGAGGACCGATTACGATGGCCCTTACAGGCGGGAGGTGATGCGCAGCGCGGTGACGCTCAAACTGATGGGCTACGCGCCGTCCGGCACCTTTGTCGCCGCGCCGACCACATCGCTCCCTGAAAGGGAGGGGGGGGACCTTAACTGGGATTACCGGTACTGCTGGCTGAGGGATTCATCACTGACCATACGCGCGCTGATATCGCTGGGCTACCTGGATGAATCGCGGGCGTATGTCAGCTGGCTGCTTCATTCCACCCGCCTGACGCTTCCCCGCCTCAACGTGCTCTACGACGTGTATGGAAGGAGACCGGGGGAAGAGCGCACCCTGCCATTTTCCGGTTACGCCGGGTCGAGGCCGGTACGGACCGGGAACGCGGCGATGGGCCAGTTGCAGCTTGACGTCTACGGAGAGGTCGTCGACGCGGCATACGCGATCCTCAAGGACGAAAAGCGGCTCGACCGCGAGACACGGGAGCTTTTGATCCTGTTCGCCAGGTTCGTCTGCGGACACTGGAGGGACAGTGAATCAGGCATATGGGAGATGAGGGGAGAGGGGAAGAGGTATACCTATTCGCTCGCTCTCTGCTGGACCTGTCTTGACCGGCTCCTTTCGCTTCACGCGAAGGGGACACTGCCCGGATTGCCGGCGGGCGAGGCCGGACGGGTAAAGGAAGAGATCAGAAGAGAGATAGACGGGATGTGCTGGAACTCCCGGCTTGGCAGTTTCACCGCGTCACCGGGAGGAACGGATGTGGATGCGAGCCTCCTGCTCCTGCCGTATTACGGTTTTATCGAGGCGTCGGCTCCCCGGATGCGTTCTACCTACGAGACGGTGGCCAGGATGCTTTCGGCAGGTCCGGGGCTTTTTTACCGCAACCGGTCGTTCTCTGAAGGTGCTTTCGGGGTCTGCAGCTGCTGGGCGGCTGATTTCCTGGCAAGGGGAGGCGGAAGTATTTCGGAAGCGAAGGAGCTTTTCGGCCGCTTCCTCGGTTACGCCAACGACGTTGGCCTTTTCGGCGAGGAGGTGGACCCGGGGACCGGCAGGGTTCTCGGCAACTTCCCCCTTGCCTTCACCCATCTGGGGGTGATCAACGCCGCGATGACCATTTACCACAGGGAGCAAGCGCGGTCATGATCAACACGGGAAGCTGGCTTATCTGGGGATTCGCGGCCACCGTAGTGCTGACCATCCTGATGGCGTTGAGCCAGTCGCTGCATCTGACGCGGATGAACATCCCCTACATGCTCGGGACCATTGTCACCCCCGACCGGGACCGGGCACAGCTCTACGGGATAGGTATGCACGCGGTCAACGGATGGTTCATCGCGCTTATATATATCGCCGCGTTCCATTTCTGGGGCGGGCCGGCCTGGTGGAAAGGAGCCGTCATCGGGCTGGTACACTCGCTCTTCCTGCTGGTGACGATGCCGATCTTCCCCAGCATACATCCGAGGATGGCCGACGAACAGTACGGCCCGACGGTCAGCAGGGAGCTGGAGCCGCCCGGCATGTTCGCCCTGCATTACGGTTCGCGGACACCGGTCTCGATAATCATCGCGCATATCGTCTTCGGCATAATACTCGGAACATTTTACATGTACAAATGAAGCTTTTACCGATCGGGCTGGCCATCGCACTGGTATCGCCCGTTTACGCGGCAGAAGATCCGGCGAAAAAGGCGTATCTCCCGGACCTGAGCCTGCGGCAGGCCTGGATAGCTCCTTCGCGCGCGGGCGGAGGCGCTGACAGGATCGGCATCAACCGCACCCAGGCGGAGGCGAGCTATGAGATATTCAAGGGCACCAGCGCGGGGGTCTCGGAGCAGTATACGACGATATCGGGAAGGGGGCAGAGCGGCCTTCCCGCATCACTTTCCCTGCTGGAGTTCCCCCTTGAGTCATACATCCCCGTACCGTTGTCGTCGGAAAAGACGTTTGTGCGCCTGGGAGCAACACCTGCGTTCGCGGCCGACCGGCTGCGCGTTTCCGGGAAGGATTTCCTGTTCCCTTATGACGCGCAATACATCTACCGGGTCTCTTCGGAGCTCGATATCGGAGTCGGAGTGGTTTTCGGGCAGGGTTTTTCGAGGGATTATTTCCCTATCGCGGGTTTCGTTTTCCACCCTGGGATGATGACTGTATCTCTGACCGATGAATTCGCGGTAGCCTATCAGGTCGACCCGCTGGACAGGGTGTTCGCTGAATATGGCGGGTTCCTGGGAGCGGACGAGTACAGGACGCGTAATACACCTTTTTTAAAGAATGATGTACTGGAGTTCCGCGAGGAATTCGCGGGTGTCGGCGCGCAGCGTACGAAGGGGCTTTGGACGCTTTCGGCGCGTATAGGACAGGCGTTTAACCGCAGACTGCGCATGAGGGAGAGCCCGCTGGAAGTGAAGATCAAGCCGGGCGTGTATCTCGTTGGAGGGCTCGACCGGGAGTTCTGAAAAGACGAAAAACATCAATCTAAAGGAGAAACCGGCAATTTACCCTTCCCGCCCAGGTCGCTATCATAAATAATTACTATGGATAAGAAAAGGGTGGCGGTTACGGGGATGGGCATTGTTTCTTCCATAGGGCTGGGCGCCGACGGCTTCTGGAAGTCGACGCTGGAAGGCCGGTCGGGGATATCAGAGGTGACTTCCTTTGACACCTCTATGCTGGCTTCCCATATCGCGGGGGCGGTGAAGGGGTTCAGGCCGGAGGAGTATATCCCGGACAGGGTGATGAAGAGGGTGGACCCGTTCGTCCATTTTGCCCTGGCCTCCGCGAAGATGGCGATCGATGACAGCGGGCTTGACCTTGCCGCCGAAGATACCTCCCGGATCGGGGTGATCATCGGATCGGGACTCGGCGGTATCCTTTTTCATGAAAGCCAGATCGAGCGCGTGCTCAGGATCGGGCTGCAGAAGGTAAACCCGCTCGGCGTGCCCCGGATCACCCCCAATTCGGTCTCATCGCAGATCGCCATCGCTTTCGGTATACGCGGACCCAACATGGTCATATCCAATGCCTGCGCTTCAGGCACCAATGCCATAGGCGAGGCGTTCAGGAAGATCCAGTCGGGAGAGATAGACGCGGCGATCGCCGGGGGTTCTGAAGCGGCGGTGAGTTCTTTCACGCTTGCCGCGTATGACGCGATGGGCGTGCTTTCCAGGCGCAACGGCGAGCCGGAAGCGGCCAGCAGGCCCTTCGACAGGGAGCGCGACGGTTTCGTGCTCGGCGAGGGGGCCGCCGTCCTTATGCTGGAAGGGCTTGACCGGGCGCTGGCGCGCGGCGCGCGCGTGCACGCTGAGCTCAAAGGGTACAGCTCGAATTCGGGTGCTTACCATATGGTGATCCCGCTTCCCGAAGGGACGGATATAGCCGACGTGATGTCGCTGGCGATAAAGGATGCCGGATTGAGGGCGGACGATATCGGATACATCAACGCACACGGTACCTCAACGATACAGAACGACAGGACGGAGACCAGGGCCATAAAGAAGGTGTTCGGCGACAGGGCGTACCGTATCCCTGTCTCTTCGATCAAATCGATGATCGGCCATACCATCGGGGCATCGGGGGCGATCGGCGCCTGCGCGTGCTGCCTGGCTCTGCGGGAACAGACGGTGCCTGCCACCGCCAATTACCGCGCGCGCGACCCGGAATGCGACCTTGATTACGTGGCCGAAGGCCCGCGCAGGGCCCGTTTCGATAACGTTCTCTTGAACTCTTTCGGTTTCGGTTCCAATAACGCGTGTCTGGTCATCAGGAGGTATGATGGATAACGTCGAAGTCAGGAACAAGATGAGAGCTATTCTTGCCGACAAATTGAACGTCCCTCTGGAGAAGATAACGCCGGAGGCGTCGCTGAGGGACGATCTGGGGATGGATTCGTTCGGCGCGGTGGAGATACTGTTCGAGATCGAGGACGCCTTCAACGTGGACGTCCCGCAGGAGAGCGTAGCCGGCATAAGGACATTCGGCGACATGCTGGCATTCGTCGAGAAAATGCACGCGAGCGGAGGGCAGGGGAAAACGGTCCTTGCCCGGAAAGACAACGATGTCCCTTAAATTCGTCATCAGCCGGCCCCCGAAACGCGAAGTCGAACAGGAAGCGATGGGCTTCCGCTTGAACGGCACTAACAAAGTGCACGTCCTGCTTGTCCATGGGCTTACCGGCACCCCGGTGGAGCTCTATTTTCTGGCTGGTTTTCTCAACCGCAAGGGATATTCCGTCACGTGTCCCTGCCTTGCCAATCACGGCAGGCATATCGAGATACTGAAGAAGACGACCTGGCAGGATTGCTACGCATCCGTCATCGGCGCTCTCGAGGAGATACCCGATGCTGAGCCGGTCTATGCCTGCGGGCTTTCGATGGGGGCTCTGCTGGCGCTCCTGCTTTCGATCGATTTTCCCCACAGGGTGCAGGGGGTCTGCGCGATCTCGCCGACCCTCTTCTACGACGGCTGGAACATGCCCTGGTACCGCTCCCTGCTCCGGGTGGCCTATCTCTGGCCGCTGCGCGACTTCCTTTATTTCAAGGAAGAGTCTCCGTACGGGATAAAGAACACTACCATACGGGATGCGGTCGACCGCCAGTACCGCGAGTCGGATTTCCATGACACCGCGACCGCCCGCAAGTACGGCTATCCCTATTTTCCGCTTGCCCTGCTGTATCAGCTTGATCTTCTGGTCCGGTTCCTTACCGCGCGGCTCCCGTCTGTGACCGCGCCGGTCCAGCTTATCCAGGCGCTGGACGACGACATGACCAGCCTCAAGAACTCCCAGTTCATCTACGACAGCATCAGCTCGGACACAAAAGAGCTCGCCATCTTCAACGACTCATACCATGTGATCACCGCTGACCAGGAGAGGCAAAAGGTGGCGCTCAAGATCGATGAGTTCTTCCGCAGGTGCCGTGAGTCCGGCGAACGCGTGTGCGAGGCGCTTCCTTATGTATGAGCCTCTTCCGCAGCTTTCCAGCTGCGCGTTCATCTTCGATTTCGACAATACCCTGACCGCTTTCGACGTGCTGGACGATTTCATCTCGCGTTTCGCGGTCAATGACCGGTGGACAAGCGCCGAGAGGAAGTGGCGGCGCGGCCGTATCGGCTCCCGCGAATGCCTGGAGGAGCAGCTCAAATGCCTGCGCGTGACAAGAAAGCAGGCTGAGAAGTATCTTGAGGCCATCAGGATCGACCCCTATTTCCCCAAGATAGTCGCGCTGCTCGGCGCCAGCGGCGTCAAACCCGTCGTCGTCAGCGACAGCTTCTACTTCTTCATCGACCGCATCCTCAAGAACAGCGGTATCACCGGCCTGCGGATATTCTCGAACCAGGTGCGGTTCCAGAGGGACAGGGTCATACCCATATTCTCCGACCAGGGGAGGATCTGCTTTTCCTGCGCCAACTGCAAGAAGCGGTATCTGCTGGTCCACGCGCGGCAGGGCAGGCCGGTCGTGTATGTCGGCGACGGTCTGTCCGATCTGTGCGCCGCCAGGCAGGCGAACCTTGTCTACGCGAAGGCGGAGCTGGCGCGCGCGCTCAGGAAGGCCGGGAAACCGTTCATACCGTTCAAGACCATATCCGATGTCTATCTGGACCTGATGAAGAGAACGACAGATGAGAAAACAAAAGACCGAAAAGAAGAGACATCAGCCGTCTGAGGACGGCCTTCTGGGGAAGGAAGCCAGATACTGCTCCTGGGGCGATACGGTCCATTACGCGAGCGAGCCCAAGGTCTTCAGCGCCGCCGAGGGATCATATCTCTATGACCAGGACGGGACCGGGTACCTTGACCTGCAGATGTGGTATTCGGCGGTCAATTTCGGATACCGCAACAGCCGGCTTTCCGACGCGCTGAAAAACCAGCTCGACGTGCTTCCGCAGCTGGCCTGCCAGTACCTGCACAAGGAGAAGATCGAACTGGCCGCGCTGCTGTGCAGGCGGGTCCAGATGACATTCGAGAGCAGGGGAAGGGTGCATTTCAATGTCGGCGGTTCAGCCGCCATCGAAGATGCGCTTAAGCTGGTCAGGAGAGGGACCGGCAGGAACCTCATGTTCTCCTTCATGGGCAGCTATCACGGCCGCACGCTCGCCGCCACCTCGATCACGTCCAGCTTCCGCTATCGTGAGCCGTTCGGACATTTCGGCGAACGCGCCTGTTTCATCCCGTTCCCGTACTGTTTCCGGTGTCCCTACAACAAGAAGAGGGATTACTGCGACCTATACTGCCTCAGCCAGTTCGAACGGCTGTTCGAGACCGAGTACCATACCGTCTGCAATCCGCGCACCCGTTCCTGCGAGTTTGGCGCTTTCTTCATCGAGCCGGTGCAAGGCACAGGCGGTTATGTCATCCCCCCGCACGGATATTTCTCCGGTCTCAAGGATATCCTCGACAGATACGGGATACTGATGGTCGACGATGAGGTGCAGATGGGCTTTTTCAGGACCGGGAAGTTCTGGGCGATCGAGCATTTCAATACCATCCCGGATGTCATCGTTTTCGGCAAATCGCTGACCAACGGGCTCAACCCGCTTTCAGGCATCTGGGCCCGCGAGCGGCTGATCAATCCCGCGTCATTCCCTCCGGGGTCGACGCATTCCACGTTCTCGTCCAACCCTCTGGGCACGGCGGTCGGGCTTGAGACGATGCGCCTGATAGAGGAGAGCGACCTGGCGGCGGATGTGCCGCGCAAGGGCGAGTATTTCCTCTCCCGCCTCAAGCACCTGAGCAGGAGATATCCTCAGATCGGTGATGTGGACGGGCTTGGGCTGGCGCTGCGGGTCGAGATGTGCCATAAGGACGGTTTCACGCCGGACAGGGAGCTGACCGATGAGATCGTCCGCCTGGGGCTGGGCGGCCGGCTTACGGCGGGGGGCAAGAGGCGCGGGCTTATACTCGATGTGGGGGGGTATTACAAGAACGTCTTCACGCTGGCGCCTTCGCTTTTTATCGATGACGCGCAGATCGACCTTGCGTGCGATCTTTTTGAAGAGGCGCTGGCAAAGGCGGTCGGCAGCGGCGGGTAAGGACGATGCTTTCCGGGATACGTATCCTTGACCTTGACGGAAGCCTTTTACGCCAGCACCGGCTTATCGGCAGGTATAAGCCCGATATAGTGGGGATGCGCGACCTCGAGAGTACAGCGCGCCTGTGGGCCTCACGCCGCACCGCCCGGATCATCCGCAGCCGTATCGGCCACGATACCCGCGGCATGATCACCTTCACCGGTTCCGGCGAGTATCATCATCTTTCGGCGATCCTGGCCCGCCAGTTCCCTCCGCCGATAAACCTGATCGCGTTCGACCACCACCCCGACTGGGATCTGCTTTGGCCGCGGCTCGGATGCGGTTCCTGGGTGAGAGACCTTCTTGCCCGGGGGCCGGTGGAGAAGGCGGTCCTTTTCGGCGTCTCATCCGGTGACATCTCCTCATGGTCGCTCCAGACCGGCGACCTTGCCTCCCTGGGGAGCGGAAGGCTCGAGCTGTTCCCTTACAGCCACGGCCCTTCATGGTCCTTCCCGAGGAGGCTTGCCGCCAATGCCTGCTGTACGGTGGAAAAAGGAAGGTTCTCCGATCGTATTTCCTGGGAACAGATCAGGGTCCAGGGGATGGAGAAGATACTGGCCGGGGTCCTGCGGCGGATGAGATCGAGGAAGGTGTACCTGAGCATCGACAAGGACTGCCTGACAGGCAGCGAAGCGCTGACCAACCGGGAGCCGGGGCTGTTCCCGCTTGCCGAGGTAGTCCGCGCGCTGCAGGCGATCGGGGAATCGCTGGATATAATCGGCTGCGATATCACCGGCGATTATTCGCTTCCCCGCCTCAACGGCACTCTCAAGAGGACAGTTTCCCGCTTTGACCATCCCCGCGAGCCCAGTTCCTTCGGGAGGACGGCGCGCGATATCGACGAGACCAACGAGCGCGCCAACATCACCCTGCTTGAGGCGCTCCAGGATTTCACCACCAGCTCAGCTGGAATTTCTTACGAAGATCACCCGCTCGATCTCCGCTATTGACCCTCGTACCGGCCGCCCAGGTAACGGGCGAGGAACTTTTCCGCCGCCCCGTAGAACTTGAGGCGGTTCTGCGGTTTGGCGAAGCCGTGGCCCTCATCGGGGAAGAGCATGTATTCATGCTCTATATGCTTGGTCTCCAGTTCCTTGACGATCTGCTCCGACTCGTTCCTGTTGACTCGCGGGTCGTTGGCTCCCTGCGCGATCAGGAGAGGTATCTTGATCCTGTCGGCCTTGAACAGCGGAGAGCGGGACATCAAAAAATCCTTCTCGGTCTCGGGGTTTCCCACCCTTTTATAGAAATCCGAGAGGGCCGTCTGCCAGTAGGGCGGTATGGTCCTGATGAATGTCAGCAGGTTGCTGGGGCCCACGATGTCCACCGCGCAGCGGAAGAGGTCGGGCGTGAAGGCCGCACCCACCAGTGCCGCGTATCCCCCGTATGATCCGCCGTATATCGCCACCCGATCCGGGTCGGCGTATCCCTTTTTCTCGGCCCACAACACCGCGTCTACCAGGTCGTCGTGCATCCTGCCGCCCCACTCCTTGTTGCCCAGGTTGAGGAATTCCTTCCCGTAACCCGAAGACCCGCGGTAATTCACCTGGAGGCAGATGTATCCCCTGTTGGCCAGCCACTGAGCCTCAGGGTCCAGGCCCCATTCGTCGCGCGCCCAGGGTCCCCCGTGCACGTTGAGTACCATCGGCAGCCTGCTCTTGCCGCACCCCGGCGGGAACGTGATATAGCCGTGGATGATCAGCCCGTCCCTGGACTTGAAATGGACCGGCTCCATCGGCGCCAGCCTGTACTCGCGCAGCACGGGCTTGCTGTAGAAGAGGAACCCGGCTTTTTTGCTTTTCCTGTCGAATACGTAGAAGGAGGCCGGGCTCTCGTCGTTGACGAAACCGATGGTCCACAGATCGCCGCTGTTATCCCTCCCCAGGAAGAAAAAATCTCCCTTGTTCAGGGCCCGCATCCTTTCGAAATCGCCTTTCAGGGCCTGGTCAAGCACGAGCCACTCGGTGCGGGACTTGGTGAAGGATACCGCCTGGATCGCGTAGGTGTCGGGGTCGGCGATGATGCCCGAGACATCGTACTGCGGGTCGGCGGCGATGATCGATGTTTTTCCCGTCGCAAGGTCCATACGCACCAGCCGCGAGGCATTGGCGCCCCGTGAATCGAGCAGGTAAAGGCCTTTCCCGTCCTTCGTGAACCCCGCCGGGCCGCTCGACATGCTGTCTTCGGGGCTCCAGCGCACGATCTCCTTCCAGGCCGGGATGTCAGTTCCCGGTTCGCCGACGAGCAGCCTGACCGACGCGTCGGGTTCGGAGGTCATGCAGCCCCTGACCCGCAGCTGGGTATCGCAGACCCAGTCGGTGACGTTGCCTGGGTTACGGGCGGCCATCTTCATCTCGCCTGATGAGACGCTGAGGGTGTAGGCGTCATGGAGCTTGACGTCATCCTTGTTCATGGCGATGATCAGGGTATCGGGAAAATGCTTGTCGCTGTCGACCACCCGCACCTGCACCTTTTCGAAGGGGGTGTAATCCTTCTCCGCGCCGGTGGCCAGCGTCAGCCCGTAGAGCCGCCAGTTCTCGTCGCCGCCCTTGTCCTGCAGGTACATGATCCGGGTGCTGTCATACGACCAGAAATAACGGCGGATGCCGCGGTCGGTATCGCGGGTGACCGGGCGGTCGTCCTGCTTTCCTATCGTGCGGACCCATACATTGAGCACGTTGCCGACAGGCGCCAGATACGCGATCATCTTCCCGTCCGGCGACACCTGGGGGTTGGTGTGGGTGGGGTTGCCGAAAAGCACTTCCCGGGGGATGAGGCGGGGCGGTTCGGAGGCGGCCGCGGTCCGTCCCACGCCGCAGAAGAGGATCGTGGCGATCATGCCCGAGAACAAACGCATTTCCATACGCGCCTCCTTTTCTTTCATTATATCATACGGGTCCTGTCCGTGGAGGATAGTCAGGAAAAAGCAGAAGCATGCGGATTTACCGTTCGCCCCGGCCGATGCAATAATAATGCTGTTGACCGGGGAAATAGATTAAGGAGGTAAACTATGATCAAAGTGTTATGTATCGCTGTATTGGGAGCGGTCCTGGCCGCAGGCACCGCGCTCGCGCAGGAACAGAAAACGATAAGGGGAGAGGTTGTGGGGGTTTCCTGTTATACCCAGGCTTCAGCGGGGCAGGGGGACGCCCAGAGTTCCTGTTCGCTGTCGGCCCTCAAGGCGGGCGAGCCGGCGGGGATCGTCGATCAGAAGACAGGTAAGCTCTATATCGCTATCTCGGGCGACGGGACGAACGTCTCGGACAAGCTCCTCCCGAACGTGGCAAAACTCGTCGATGTGACGGGTAACGTACAGGAAAAGCAGGGCGTCAACACTATCACCGTTAACGAGGTCAGGCCGGTCGAGAACGCCTCGAGCCAGGCCGGGATGACGAACCCCGACAACAGGACCAACGTGACGAAACCGGGCAATGTCACCGAGCCCAGAGGGCTTGAATCGGGCGCTCTCGGATCAGGCGACGAGAGAAGGCCGGATGTCCCGTGGGGCACCTCGGGCGCGACAAGCATAAACGATACGCTTTACGACAGGGATAAGGACCCGGGGATCCATAACGCTTCTACCCGCGAGATCCCGGGCATCCCCAATAGAGGGACCCGGACGGGCGAGGTCTACCTGGATGAGGGACCGGCGGGACGTCCCAGACCCGGCGTGAACACGACCGGTAACGCGACCAATAACACCTATCCCTATCCGTAGGAGAAAGCGATGAAAAGAATCATAGTGCTCGCGGCCGGCGCCGCGCTGGCCGTGCCCGGACTGCTCGGTGCCCAGGGCCAGGAGAAGACGATCACGGGCGAGATAGTCGCCATCGGCTGCTACATGAACTCTTCGCAGCCCGACGCCAACTGCACGCAGGCCGCGCTGTCGGCCGGCCTGCCGGCGGGGATCGTCGAAAAGGGGACCAACCAGCTCTATGTGGCTGTCTCCCCCGACAACAG
>JBLMZF010000130.1:0-32564 GCA_050258655.1 Deltaproteobacteria bacterium
GCGGCAGTGGAAGGATGTGGCCGAGGAGATGGCAGTGGCGGCGGGCTTGCCCGTCCCCGCGGTCTATGTGATCGACGACCCCGGTCCCAACGCTTTCGCGACCGGCAGGGGGCCGGATTCCGCTTCGCTCGCCGCCACCACCGGTCTGCTGCGGCGCCTTGATCGTGAAGAGCTCGAGGGGGTGGCCGGCCATGAGATGAGCCACGTGCGTAATTACGACGTCCGCCTGATGCTCGTGGTCACCGTGCTCGCGGGGTCGGTGATCCTGCTGGCTGACTGGGCCGCGCGTTCGTTCATCTGGACGCGGGGAAGGAGGACCAGGAACGAAGGGTTCGGGGCTTTCGCGCTCGTTGTCTGGCTCGCGGCGGTCGTGCTGGCGCCTTTCCTGGCTGAGGTGATGTCCCTGTTCGTCAGCCGGAAGAGGGAGTATCTCGCGGATGCGGCCGGCGCCGAGCTCACGAGGGACCCCCTCGCTCTCGCCGGAGCGCTGGAAAAGATCAGCGCGTACGAGGGGCGATGGAGGGATTATAACCGCGGGACCCAGGCTTTATGGATCGAGGAACCGCGGCAGAGGCGGCGCGGCCTCTGGCAGCGTCTTTTTTCCACCCATCCTCCCGTGGAGGACCGGATCAGAAGGCTGCGTTCGATGGCCTACGCGGCTGCCGCAAAAAGTCTATAAAAACAGGAATAAGCCACTTCTTGTTCCCGACGGGCTGAGAGTAGACTAAGACGTGGAGGTAATGATGGGAGAGGGTGCATGCGGCGAACTGGCCGCTCTCTGCGCGCTGGAGATCGATGCCGCGAACAGCTATGAGACCGGCGTCAGGAACATCGAGGTGTACGAGATAAGGGAGCGGGCAGGAGTCTTCCTTTCCGACCATTACCGCTCGATAAACGAGCTTTCGCAGCTGATCGAGAGATTGGGCGGAGCCCCGCCCGTGGATATGCCTTCCGCCGGCCCCATCACGGGCGCTTTGAGGAACGTTGCCCCTGAAGAGAGGACAGAGTCAGTGCTTTCTGACCTGCTCCTGAACGAGCAGATACTGGTGCGGGCTTACGGCTGCGCGCAGGAACTGCGCCCGGGGGACGAGGCCGAGCGGCTTATCGCGGGGATCCGGGGGGAAGAGGAAGGCCATATCGCCTATCTGCAAAACGCTCTCGACCGCAGGCTATGGGAGAACCTCCCGGAGTACCACAGGACCAACCGCTAAACGGAGACGGACATGCATAAACATGAACTTATCGACAGGCTGATCACCCTGGCCCGCCTGGACCTCGATGCTTCGCGCCTTTACGGTCAGGCCGTGCGCAACATCGGCGAACCGGAGGTTCGCAGGACGCTTGAAGGGTTCCTGGCAGACCATGACGACCATGTCGCCGCGCTCAGCGGGATGCTGGAACAGATGGGACAACTGGCGCCGGTATCCCTTCCCGAAAGCAGGGATTTCTTCACGGCTGGGATCCAGCCCCTGACGGAGACGGAGAGTCCCGGGAAGACGCTGGAGGACCTTCTCCTGGATGAGCGCGCCGTGCTGACAATATACAGGCAGCAGATGTCGCCCGCCCTGCCCGGCGAGGAATCCCGCCTTATCGACGGGAACATCGCCGACGAGGAGAGGCATGTGCGATATCTCGAACAGGCGGTAAGGGAGATGTCTGTAACCGCCGGGAAAGGGAGGAGGCGCTGATGGAGGATAAACGCCTGCGCGCGTCCCAGTTGGCGGGTCTGGCGGCGATGGAAAAGGAGGCACGGGGCCTGCTGGAGGCCGTGTCCGAAGCGATCAACATAGAAGAGATAAAGCCTCTGCTCGACCGCCTGCTCAGTGAGCACGAAGAGAGGATGGCGGCGCTCTCGCAGGAAGTGGGCAGGATGGAAGGCGGGGAGGGGGCTTTCTGCATGAAGCCGCCCCTCGGCGCTTACGTCGACGGTTTCACGGACCTGGCACCGGACGACGGCAGCAAAGCCGGCCTGGAGAAGCTGCTTGTCAACGAGCGATTCGTTCGAGACGTGTACGCCGGCATCCGGACTGAAGCTCTGGGAAAGGCCGGGGGGCTTGTCAGGAGATTCCTCGAGCAGGAGCGTGTCCATGTCGGGGAGGTGGAGGGCCTGGTGAAGGCCAGGGCATGGGAACGGTTCATCCTGCCTGTGAGGTAAAATCTATTGACACGGGGACCGGAAAGTCGTATCATAATGATGAAGGTTCGCGTCGAGGTGCCGCAAGGTCTCCGCAAAGGCCTGCGGTAATTTTTTTAGTGTTAGGAGGATAGGAAAGATGAGCGGTAAGATCAAGAAGTTGAACAGGGAAAGAGGTTTTGGTTTCATCAGCAATACCGAAGGGAAAGATTTCTTCTTCCATCGCAGCCAGGTCAGCGGTATCGATTTTGACAGCCTGACTGAGAATCAGACGGTGGAATTCGATGTCGAGAACTCCCCTAAGGGCCCGAGGGCTGTCAACGTTAAACTGGCGGCTGAGTAAGACCCTTTCAGGTTCCCTGTTGCTTTACAATGAGGTCCGCGCAAGCGGACCTCATTCTTTTCAGGAGCTTTCTCAGCGTGGCGGCCGCCAGGAATTCCCATTCGCGCAGGAAGCGGCCATAGACGGTATCATTGAAGACCCAGTACTTGTAGTGTGTGCGTACCAGGTCGGTGAACTTCATCTTGTATCCCTCGTTCTGCCCCAGCAGGTCGTATTCGGTGCATCCCGTGGAGAAGGCTTCCTTTATCGATTCCGAGAGGATGAATATCCCCGGTGAGAGCCTGGCGTAGCCCTCGTCAAATCCGGTCTTCAGGAAATAATCCCTGTTCCCGTACTTGATCTCGTAGGTGAAGGCGATCTGCTTTCCCTCGTATTCGAGCATGGCAATCTTGAGCATCCCTTTCTTCGCGGCGCATTCGCCGTACTGGCGGTAAAACTCGATCTTTGCCCGGTCGTTGGCTATCGCGGTCCCTTCCCGGAACTTCCAGGTACGCCGCGAGATGGCGACGATCCTGTCCATAGCGGCTGCCACGTCCTCAGGGGCTGTCACGAAAGTGAGTGAATGTTTCTGTGAGCGCGCGAAGGAATTTTCCGTCCGACGCACCTTCTCGCGCAGGTTGCGCGACCGTGTCTTCAGGAAATCCTGCCAGGTCGAATCGATCCGGATATACGGTGAGACGTCTCCGAGCATCTTCCTGAACCCGAGCCCTGACGCGGGGAGCAGTTCCCGGAACGCCTGTTCCGCGACCGAATCCTCGGAGAGGAAGTTCAGGTAGAGCATATTGAAACCGCCATCCCGCAGGTATTTCAGCGCCGGCGCGATAAGGTCTTTTGTCGCTTCCGGCCGGCCGATGATCCCGGTCCTTCCCGAATAATAGTTCGCCATGAACATCACGGTAGACACCGGCAGGCCCCGCCAAAGCTCCAGCTTTCTCATCAGGGGCAGGATAGCGACCGGCACACCGTCCTGGCTGAACACCAGGATGAGCATGCGGCCTCCCCTGCCGAACATCTTCCACCAGAAGCTGAACCAGTTGAAGGTCATGAAGGGGATATCCATGTTCCCGCTTTGCCTGACCAACGGGTCCCAGCACGTCTCCAGCTTCCGGAACGCCTCAAGATCCTCTATCTTTTCAATTTTCAGCATTTGATTCTCATTATAGTCCCTTTTGCGGCCGGCTCTCATTGACCTGATTCTTCTTTTTGCCGCCTTTTCTTCGCTTAAACTTTGACTTGTCACCCGGGAGATACTATCATAAAAAGATAATTCACCCCCGGGAAGAAATGCGCCACAGTATCCTCATCCTGTTGTTCACCATGATCTTTTGCCGGGCAGCCCGGGGGGAAGAGATCAGCTTGAGCCTTGCCCAGGCGGTCGAAAGGGCGGGCAGGAGCAATAATCCCATCCAGATCCAGCGCAAGGCGGTCGATGCCGCCCGGTCACGCGTAACGGAAGTCCGCTCCGGTTTTTTCCCTCAGGTCAACGGTCAGGCCGGATACACGCGCAACGGCGCCGAGCTCACCTTTCCTGCTCTCTCCGGTCAGCAGTCCTCTTCCAAGGATATCGGCCTGTTCACCGGATACGTCAATAATAATCAGGCCTCGCTGTCAGCCGCCCAGCCGATCTATACGGGAGGAGCTTTGACCGCCGCTCTCAGGGGGGCCCAGACACAGCTTGCGATCGAGGAGCAGACCCTCAGGGCGGTGCTCCAGGATACCGGCTTCGAGACGCGCCGGCTTTATTTCGGCCTCCTGCTTGCGCAGGAGACCGAACTGATCGCGCGCGACCTCCTTGACCAGGCGCGCAAGCATGCGCAGGAGGTCCGGCAGAGGTTCGCGCAGGGCCAGGCTTCCCGGTTCGATGTGCTCCAGTCCGAGGTGCAGGCCGCCCGGCTCGAGCCTGATGTGATCAGCGCGGGCAACGAAGTGGAGCTGGCCGCGGCCCAGCTCAAGAAGCTTCTTGCCGTCCCCCAGGAGACCGGCGTAAGGCTTACGGACATACTTGATTACAAACCGACACGCGTCGACGAGCGGCAGTTCCTCGCGCGGGCCTATCTCAAACGGCCGGAGATGCGGCTGCGGGACCTCGGCGTCGACCTGAGCGAATGGCAGGTCAGGCTTGAGCGGGCGGGATGGTCCCCGCAGGTCGCCGCCAGCGCTTCAGCCCTTTTCCGTTCCAACAATCCGTCGACGATGTTCGATACCCGCCACTCGAACTGGAATGCGGGTATCAGCGTCTCTATGCCAGTTTTTGAGGGGTTTTCGACGCGCGCGCGGGTGCAGCAGGCGAAAGCGCGCTATGAGCAGGCCGCATACTCGCGCAGGGACCTCGTCCAGCAGATAGCGGTGGATATACGCCAGGCATGCCTTGACCTGGACCGGGCGTCGGCGGTCATAGCTTCACAGAAGGAATCGGTGGGGCTTGCCGCCGAGGCGCTCAGGATAGCGGAGGTGCGTTTTGCCAACGGGCAGGGGACGAACCTTGACGTTCTCGACGCCCAGGTTTCGCTGAGCCAGATCCGCACGACGCTTTCGCAGGCGGTCTACGATTACCTGATGGCGCAGGCTTTCCTTGAACGCAGCATGGGACAACTCGGGGAGGGGACCAATGGATAAAAGGATCAGGACGGCGATCATCATCGTTCTGGCGGCGGCGGCGGGCTTCGCGGTTGCCGGCATCGTCAAGCGCTCGCGCCCCGACAGGGAGATACCGGTCTCGGGGAACCTCGAGGCCGACGAGGTCAGGATCTCGTTCCGCTCGGGCGGCAAGATGATCGAGCGGTCCGCGGACGAAGGTGACCGGATCAAGACGGGACAGCTCCTGGCCCGCCTCGACACCGACGAGCTCGGGAAGATAAAGGCGCAGGCCGAAGCCGCAGTGGCCGCCCAGGATTTCGCCTTCAGGCGGGCGCACGATGATTACGTGAGGGCCGAGAACCTTCTGCGCGAGGGAGCGGTGGCCCAGCAGGCGCGCGACAACGCGCGGACGCAGGTCGACGCCGCCAAGGCCAATCTCGACAACCTGAAGGCGCAGCTCGACCTGGCACAGACCAGGCTGGGTTTCGCCCAGCTTGTCTCCCCGATCGACGGTTTCATCACCGTCAGAAGCGCCGAGGCCGGCGAAGTGCTTGCCGCGGGTAGTCCCGTTTTCACCGCGGTGGACCTCAACGATATCTGGCTCACCGCCTATGTGAAGGAGACCGACCTGGGACGGGTCAAACTCGGCCAAACGGCCTTCGTCTCCGTGGATTCCTACCCCGGCAAGAGATACCGCGGTTCAGTCACCTTCATCTCTTCTCAAGCGGAATTCACTCCCAAACAGATCCAGACGCCCGAGGAACGGGTCAAGCTGGTCTACCGCGTCAAGATCCAGCTCTCCAACCCCGACCTTGAGCTTAAGCCCGGTATGCCCGCCGAGGGCGTCATTGAGGAGTGATGGTATGAGCCCGGTCACGATACGCAGCGAGGGGCTGACCAGGAAATTCGGCGCTATCACCGCCGTCCACGATCTGACCTTCTCGGTCAACGAGGGCGAGATCTACGGGCTGGTCGGACCGGACGGGAGCGGCAAGACCACCACGATGCGCCTGCTCTCCGGGATCCTTACTCCCTCGTCCGGCAGGGCCTGGGTCGACGGCAGGGAGGTCGAGACCGAAAGCGAGAAGGTCAAGGAACATATCGGCTATATGGCCCAGCGGTTCGGCCTGTACGAGGATCTTACCGTGATCGAGAACATCGATTTCTATGCCGACATCTACGATGTGCCGAAGGCCGAGCGCCCGGGGCGGATAGACGAGCTCTTCGGTTTTTCCGGCCTCGGTCCCTTCAGGGGCCGGCTGACCCGCAACCTCTCAGGCGGCATGAAACAGAAGCTCGGCCTCTGCTGCAGCCTGGTCCACACGCCGCGCGTCCTGTTCCTCGATGAGCCCACCAACGGGGTCGATCCCGTTTCGCGCAGGGATTTCTGGGAGATACTCTACCGCCTCCTCAAGGAGAAGGTGACCATTCTTTATTCAACCTCTTATCTGGATGAGGCCGAGCGCTGCATGCGCGTGGGGCTCCTTTTCGGCGGGACGCTGCTGCGCAGCGAACAGCCGGGGAGGATCAAACAGGAAAGAGGGGCGGCATCGTTCGAAGAAGCGTTCGTGTCGATAATGAGGGAGCATGGGATACAGGGCGGTTGACGTAGAGGACCTGGTCAAGAAGTTCGGCGATTTCACCGCCGTGGGCGGGATAAGTTTCTCGGTCGGCCGCGGGGAGATATTCGGTTTTCTCGGACCCAACGGCGCCGGGAAATCGACCACGATCAAGATCCTCTGCGGCATAGTGCCTCCTACGTCAGGGACAGGACATGTGGGCGGTTTCGATGTCGTGACCGGGCAGGCGGGTATCAAGCAGAACATCGGTTATATGTCGCAGCGGTTCTCGCTGTACGAGGACCTCACCGTCGAGGAGAACATCGACTTTTACAGCGGCATCTACCGTATCCCGAAAGAGAAGAGGGAAGAGAGCAAGGCCCGGGTGATCAGGATGGCCGGGCTCGAGGAATTCCGCTCGCGCATAACGGGTACCCTGCCGGTCGGCTGGAAACAGAGGCTGGCTCTGGGCTGCGCGATCATCCATGATCCGGCGATCGTGTTCCTGGACGAGCCGACGTCCGGCGTCGACCCTCTGTCACGGGAGCGGTTCTGGGGGATCATCAAGGACCTTACCCGGACGGGGGTGACCGTGTTCGTGACCACGCACTACATGGGCGAGGCGGAGAACTGCGACCGGCTTGCGTTGATCTACCGCGGGGCGATCATCGCGCAGGGGACTCCGCACCAGCTCAAGACTGAGGCGATGAAGGAAGATGTGCTCAGGATCGAGGTCGCCCGGAGCCAGGAGTATCTCGACACGCTCAAGGAGGTGCCCGGGGTGGAGGAGACGGCCCTGTTCGGCGTCAACCTGCACGCGGTAGTCGATGACGCCGGGAGAACGGCCCCCGGCATAAGGCGGTTCTTCGAGCGCGAAGGTGTGTCTGTTTACAGCATCGAGCAGATCGAGCCCTCGCTTGAGGACGTCTTTGTTTCCCTCATAGAGACATACGATAGGGAGAACCCCCGGTGAACTATAAACGTGTCCTGGCAATGACCGGGAAAGAGTTCATACAGATCATCAGGGACTGGCGCAGCCTCGGCCTTGCGCTGTTGATCCCTGTGTTCATGCTGATCCTGTTCGGGTATGCCCTGACGCTTGACGTCGACAACGTCCCGCTGGCCGTATGGGACCAGGACAAAAGCGTCGCCTCGCGCGATTTCATCAGGCTTTTCAGCGGCTCACCGTATTTCAAGGTCGCCGGGTATGTCCAGAGATACGGCCAGATCGAGGACGCCATCGACAACAACAGCGTCTTCGCCGGTCTGGTCATCCCCAGGGATTTCTCCGCGCTCCTTTCCTCGGGCAGGGCGAGCCCGGTCCAGCTCATCCTCGACGGGAGCAACTCGAACACGGCCTCGATCACTCTCGGCTACGCCCAGGGGATCGTCCTCGGATATAACCTGGGTCTTTCCCGCCGCCTGCCGCCTGTGGACCTTCGCCCCAGGGTCTGGTTCAACCCCGACCTGAGGAGCAGGAACTATATCGTCCCGGGTCTGATCGCGATCATCATGATGGTGGTCGGGGGGCTTTTGACCGGGCTGACCGTATCGCGCGAGTGGGAACGCGGGACCATGGAGCAGCTTATCTCGACGCCGGTGCACAGGTCGGAGATAATCCTCGGTAAGCTTATCCCCTATTTCTGCCTCGGCATCACCGACGTGCTGATCGCGGTGCTGATGGGCATCTTCCTTTTCGGCGTGCCCCTGAGGGGCTCCATACCGCTCCTGTTCTGTTTCTGCGCGCTGTTCCTGGCGGGAGTCCTCGGTCAGGGTATCCTGATCTCGATCGTGACCAGGAACCAGTTCCTGTCCACGCAGCTCGTCTTCATGTCCACGTTCCTCCCGGCGTTCCTGCTCAGCGGGTTCGCGTTCCCGATAGCGAACATGCCCGCACCGGTCCAGGCGGTCACCTATCTCGTCCCGGCCCGGTACCTGATCACCGTGCTGCGCGGCATTTATCTCAAAGGCGTGGGTCTGGCAGTCCTCTGGCCGGAGGCGGTGTTCCTGGCCCTTTTCGCGGCGTTGATGCTTGTGGCCGCGGACAGGAAGTTCATCAAGAAGGTGGCCTGATGTTCGAGCGTATCGTGCAGATCATCAGGAAAGAATTCATCCAGATGCTGCGCGATTACCGGATGCGCGTGGTCATCTTCGCGCTGCCTGTCTTCCAGGTGCTGCTGTTCGGGCTGGCCGCTTCCACTGACGTGAAGACGGTCAGGACGGCCGTGTATGACACGGACAACAGCCGGCTGAGCAGGGAATTGGTCCGGGGCTTCTCGTTCTCGGGATATTTCCCGGTGGTCAGGCGTATCGCCACTCAGGAAGAGATGGACCGCCTGGTGGACGAGGGGTCGGTCATGATGGTCATCCGCACGGACAAGGGGTTCGAGAGATACATCCGGAAGGGGGTCCCGGCGCCCCTGCAGATAGTCGTCGACGGCACTGATTCCAACACGGCGGGGATCGCGCTCAATTACGCGTCGACGATCGTACGCGATTTCTCCCTGAGGCTGGCGGGACAGGAAACGGCCGGTCCCTCGGTCGACCTGCGTTACCGGGCCTGGTTCAACGAAAACCTCGATTCGAAGATATACCTGGTGCCCGGGGTCGTGGCGCTGATCGTTCTTATGGTCACGCTCCTGCTGACCGCCATGGCGATCGTCAGGGAAAAGGAGAGCGGCACGATCGACCAGTTGATCGTCAGTCCTGTCCGTCCGGTCGAGCTGATCCTCGGCAAGTTCTTCCCGTATTCGGTGATCGGGGTCATAGACGTGTTCCTGGTGACCCTGGCCGCGGTGATCCTGTTCAGGGTCCCTGTCCGGGGAAGCCTTGTCCTCCTGTTCCTGTCTTCATGCCTGTTTCTGATGACCTCCCTGGGGACCGGGCTGTTCATCTCCACGATCTCCCATACCATGCAGGAGGCGCAGTTCACCCTCTTCTTCTTCGTCCAGCCGATGACCATGCTCTCGGGTTTTGTCTTCCCCGTAGAGAACATGCCGCGCCTGGTGCAGTGGATCACGGTCCTCGACCCGCTCAAGTATTACATCACCATCGTGCGGGGACTTTACCTCAAGGACGTGGGTCTAAGGGTGATCTGGCCGGACATGCTCGGTCTCCTGATCATCGGCGCCGGGATCATAACGGTAAGTTCGCTGATCTTCAAGCGCACCCTTGCATAAGGATTAAAAAAACTGTTGACTAAGAAGCCAAGGCTTTGTATCATTACTGGTGACAAATAGTAAGGCGAAGAGTTGGGATTAGAAGTCGAAGCCGGAGGGCTTGCGTTCTAGCCTTGCGGCGTTTTTTTGACTTGCCTTGCTATAAACCCAGTAAGAGGAGGTACAGCAGCATGCGCGGTAAAGTGAAATGGTTCAACGATCGTAAGGGCTATGGTTTCATCACCACTGAGTCGGGAACCGATGTCTTCGTACACCACACTGCCATCCAGGCGGACGGGTACAGGACTTTAGCTGAAGGCCAGGAAGTCGAGTTCGAGGTCGAGACCGGACCGAAAGGCGAGCAGGCTTCCAAGGTCACCAAGCTTTAATAGCAGCTGATCACAGAGGGCCCGGAATAACCTTCCGGGCCCTTTTTTGTTACGGAACAAACACCCCCTCCATGGATGTAAGAACATTCCGGCGCATAGTTTACGCGTATTACAAGCGCAACCGGCGTCCCATGCCCTGGCGCAGCACTTGCGACCCTTACCGCATCCTGGTCTCCGAGGTGATGCTGCAGCAGACGCAGGTGGCGCGGGTGATGGAGAAATACCCGGAGTTCATCCGCGCTTTCCCGACCGTCCGCGCGCTGGCAGAGGCGCCCCTGGCAAGGGTCCTTAAGGTGTGGCAGGGGATGGGGTACAACCGGCGCGCGCTGTACCTGCGCAAGCTTGCCCGCACGGTGGTCGCCGAACATGACGGCAGGATCCCCCGCGACCGACAGACGCTCCTGGGTCTGCCCGGCCTCGGCCCTGCAACGAGCGCCTGCGTGTGCGCGTTCGCCTTCGGCCAGGCGTTCCCTTTTATAGAGACGAATATCCGCAGCGTTTTTATCCATCATTTCTTCAGGGGCAAAAGCGGGGTCTGCGATACGGAGATACTGCCCCTCGTCGAAAAGACCCTGGACCGTTCCGATCCCAGGAACTGGTATTATGCCCTGATGGATTACGGTGTCCATCTCAAAGCCACCCGCCCCAACCCCTCCCGCCGGAGTTCCGGTTATAAAAAACAGTCTCCCCTCGAAGGTTCGGTGAGGCAGGCGCGCGCCCGTATCGTCCGGTATCTGCTTGCCAACAAGGGGTGCGCTGTCACGGGACTCTTGCGCCTTTCGCAAGACCGGGCTCTTGCTGCCGAGGCGCTTGAGGGCCTGGAAAGGGACAGATTGGTGGCCGTGAGAGATGGCCGCGTCCGTATCGCCTGAACAGGTTCCTTTTCGCCCCCTTTTTCTGTCTTGCCTCCCCTTAAATCGCCCGCCCTATCCCGTCGGGAGTATAATGAGATACAAGCCGCCTATGGCGGAGACAAGGAGGAGGAACATGCACACGGGCAAGATCAAGAAACTGGTGAGGGACCGGGGGTTCGGTTTCATCAGCGATACGGACGGTAACGAGGTCTTCTTCCACAGAAGCAGCGTCATGGACACGAATTTCGACAGCCTTTCCGAGGACGAGACCGTGGAGTTCGACGTGGAGAAATCACCCAAAGGTCCGCGTGCCGCTAACGTCCGTCCCGCTCCCAAGGCCTGATGCCGCGGGAACTTTTTGCCCTCTTGAACTTCATGAAAGGAAGACTGTCGCCTGTCGGCAGTCTTCCTTTCGATGTATTAAGGCATGGCTGAGAACAGGTTATTCGTGCGATACGGACTGCCGGGGACCATCTTATTTCAGCCGACAGAAGGCAAACCCCGGACGGTAAAAGGCGAGCTGGTGGATGTCAGCTTCAGGGGGGTCGCCGCGTATTCGGACGAGAGCCTGCCGAAGGATGCGCTGTTCAGGTTCCTGCTCCTGAGCAAGGAATTTGACGTGCGCATGGGGGGGGTCGGGAAGATCATCTATTCCCAGCCGATCGTGCGCAGGAACGCCACGATGTTCCGCCTTGCTGTGGAGTTTACCAGTGTGGACAGCGACCTTGTCCGCGAAATAATGACGAAACTGGAGAAAGTACTGGAACCGAAGGAGCCGAACCAGCCCTGAGATCTTCCGCGCCGCATCATTAAGCCCTTTCGCTTTTTACTGTTATTTTCTTCCGCAAGTGCTATAATTTCACTCAGATAAAGAAAGGCCGGAGTATGAGAAAAAGCCTCGCGTTACTGATGGTCTTGTGGATGCCGCTGGCGGCATGGGCGGCGGACCAGGGGCAGCATAAGCAGTGTGATAAGGGAGGGATCTCCGCCTCGGCTACCATACCCGCCACGCCGTTCAATTCGCATCCTGCCGGCAATTCCACGGCAAACAACACAACCGGTACACCTGTTCAGGGAGGTTTCGTCAGATGAAGGTCCTCAAAGTGGTGCTTATCTCGCTGCTCGTGCTGATAGTCGTCCTGTTCGTGGCCGCGGTCATCATCGTCAAGACGGTGGACGTCAACAAGTTCAAGCCCCAGATAGTGGAACAGGCGGGCAAGGCGCTTGGCAGGAAGGTCGATTTTTCCAGCGCCAGCCTCGGGATCGGCTTCAACGGTCTGGGTGTCAAGATCGACGGGCTGAGCGTTTCCGAGGACCCGGCTTTCGGGACGGGCGATTTCCTCACGGTGAAGGGCATCTCAATCGGGGTCGACGTCCTCGGTTACCTCTTCAAGCGCCAGATCAGCATCACCGGCATCTTGATCGATTCGCCTGGAGTCACGATCATCAGGGATAAGAACGGGGCGGTCAACGCCGCTACCATCGCCAAGGCACCGGAAGGAGCTCCTCAGCAGAACGCGCCGGCCGCGCAGGCGGCGCTGCCCGCGCTCCTGATCTCGTCGATAAAGGCCCAGGGAGGCGTGGTCAAGTATATTGACCAGACCTTCCAGCCGCCCATAGCGATGGACGTGACGGATCTGTCGGTCATCGTGCACAAGCTTTCGCTCACGGATCCTTTTTCCTTCACGGTCAACGCCAATGTCTTTGGCGACCGGCAGAACATCAAGGCGGAAGGGAAGTGCCAGCTCGATCTCAAGGACCTTTCGGCGAAGGTGTCCGACCTGAAGGTCTCGACGGACCTCGCGCGTCTTGCGCTGTCCCGCATACCGAAGGCCGTGCCGATGGTCCCTGCCGACGCGCTCCCTGAGCAGATGAAAGGGAACGTGGACGTCTCCATCCCGACGCTGGTCGCCGGGGCCAAGGGGCTGACCAAGATGGATTGCGACGTGATCATCTCGAACGGGTACATGAAATTCAAGCAGATGGCTTCTCCCATTACCGATATCCAGAGGGAGATAAAGATAACGGAAAAAGATATCCTGGTCAACTCGCTCTCCGCCGTCATCGGGCAGGGGAAGATCACCGGGACAGGCTGGCTCAAGAATTATCTCGCCGGGCAGGATTTCAGCTTTGAGGCCGAGGCGCAGGACCTGAGCGTGGTCGACCTGGTCGCGCAGGGACAGCTGCCGGTTAAGGCCGAGGGGCTGATCTCCGCGAAAGGACAGATCAAGGGTCACGGTTTCACGCCGGACGCACTGCGCTCGAACCTCGTCGGGCAGGCCAGCGCTCAGATCACCAAGGCCAAGCTCAAGGACCTCAATGTCCTGCGTACCGTGCTGGACCAGCTTTCCGCGGTGCCTGTGGCCGGACAGATGCTGGGCCAGTCCATTGAGACGGGCCTTCCCCCGAAATACCAGCAGAAGCTTCAGGAGAAAGATACGGTCTTCTCGGACATGACCATCCCGGTCACGATCGTCAGCGGCCGGGCGAACATCCCGGAGACCCTGATCTCTTCGCCGGAGCTGTTCACCTTCAAGGCTAAAGGAAGCGCGGGACTTGACGGTACGTATGATCTGGAGGGTGATTTCATGCTTTCCCAGGACCTTTCCAAGTCGATGGTCGCTTCGGTGCCCCAGTTCCAGTACCTGCTTAACGCCGACGGGATGATAGATCTGCCTTTGAAGGTCACGGGCACGGCGGGCGCGAAGATGCAGTTCAACCTCGACGCGGGATACATCGCCAGGAAGATGGTCGAGAATCAGGCCCAGCAGCAGATCATGAAAGGGCTGAATAAGCTCTTTGGCGGACAGGGCGCGCCGCAGCAGACGCCTCAACAGCAGGCGCCGCAGCAACAGCCGGGCGTCCAGCAGCAGTCCGGTACGCAGCAGGACTCGAGCCAGTCGACGGACACGGCGGTCAAGGACCTTATCCACGGGCTGTTCAAGTGACCCGCTCACATGGCTTTTGAAAAAGGCAGGATGTATTCGCGGCAGGAGATCGCCGCAGAGCTTGGCGGCGGCGTGCAGGATTACATGCCGCAGAAGGACGGCAGGATAGTGTGCCTGTGCCTGAGCCAGGGATATGAGCCGTCGGAGCGCCAGGCAGCGCTTGTGGGCGCGGGTCCTGGCGTCCAGCAGCAGGCTGAGATGTTCTGCGCCCAGGCCGCGGCCGTGCCGGTCTTTTTCAAGGAAAAAGGCCACCTGTGGGAATACGCGGGCGATTTCTCCTGCGAACGGTGGACGGACGACCCGGAGACGATCGCTGAATACGAAGAGTCGTCCGGAAGGCATAACCTGACCAGGGTGATCTACCTGAAGCAGGCGTAGGATCCGAATATCCCCCCAGGAAGGTATCCATGAAAAGAGCCGCAGCTTTCGCGGGGGGCGTTATCGTTCTTGTCTCATCGGTGCGGGTCTTGGCCGCACCCGTAAGCGTCCCGGCGGGGATCGCCAACCGCGGTCCGAACTACATCATCAACGACCGTATCCGCAGGGAGTACCAGTGGTCTAAGGATACGGACCTTGTCGCTTCCTTCGAAGGGAGCGGCGTGCTGCGGCGGGACCTCGATAAGCCGGGCGGCCGGGCAGAAGGGAATTTCGTCGACGCCAGGTTCGGGGTCAGCTGTTTCGATACGGTCGAGGTGTACACCCTGCTGGGCAGCTCAAGCGGGCTGAAGTACCGCGCCGGCGTGGCGGGCTCGACGGTCGAGTACCGGCTGGAAGACAAGCTGCTCTGGGGGGCCGGGGGCAACTGGGTCATCTACGAGCACCCTAAGCCGAAGATCGCTCTTTTCACCGATGTCGATTACCGCCAGCTCCCGGGCATGAGATTCGACTCCGTCACGGTCAACGGCACGCAGTTCACGGGGAGCTCGATCACCACCGTTTCAAAGGCCCGGTGGCATGAATGGCAGGCCGCGCTGGGGCTGGCGTGGGTAATGGCCGCGGTGAAACCCTACGCGGGCGGTGTCTACTCCAGCGTCAGGGTTTCTGCGAAGGCGAACGTCGAGGGTAAGGCCTACGATGCCGGCCACGCCTCGGGCGACAAGACACTTGGTTGTTTCGCCGGACTGATAGTCGGCCCGTTCCGGGGCATCTCGCTTGAGGTCCAGGGACGTTTCATCGACGAAGAGGCGATAGCGGGTGCGTTCAACATAAAATTCTAGACATGGTGAAGACGGTCGACCGTTTCGAGCAGATAAAGGCGCATTTCGAGAAAGAAGCCGCCGTCTTCGACAGGCTCTTTTTCAAGGTGATGCCGGAGTACCGCGCGATGTCCGAGGCGCTGGCCGAAGCGCTGCCGTTCCCCAAAGCGGCCCGGCCTTCCGTCATCGACCTGGGCTGCGGCACGGGGAACCTCGCCGAGAAAGTGCTGGCCAGGTATACGAAGGCGAGGCTTACCTGCGTCGATATGGCCGAGAACATGCTGATCATGGCCCGGGCAAAGCTCAAGGGCCGGTCCATCGAGTTCCGCCAGGCCGATATACTGAAGTTCCCGTACAAGACCTGCGACGCGGTCGTCTCTTCGCTCGTCCTGCATCATGTCGAGGAACGGCAGAAGCCGCGGTTTTACAGGAAGCTTTATTCGGCGCTGAGGTCCGGCGGCGCTTTCTACAATATCGACATCTTCGTCTCGCCCGACCCCAGGCTTCAGAAGCTGTTCATGGAGAAATGGAAGGCGTTCATGGCCGCGGGGCTGCCCCGCCGCAGGGTGAACGAGATGATCGCCCGCCACCAGAGGGAAGACCGGCCGACGGACCTGGCCAGCGAGCTGGGCTTCATGCGGGAGGCCGGCTTCAAGCGCATCGAGGTCGTGCTCAAGCGATATAATTTTGCCGTTTACGGGGGGATAAAACAGTGAAAAGGGAGGATTTCAATACTCCTGAATGGGAGAAATTCAAGGACGAGCTGCGTTCGATCCTGCGCAAGACAGCCGAGCGCCGCGGGCTCATCTCCTATCCTGAGCTGGCCAAACTGGTCACCGCGGTTTCCCTGCACGTCGAGAACCCCGACGAGCTCTTCGTGCTGGCCGGGGCGCTGGCGGAGATCTCGGAACGCGAGAATAAGGCGGGGAGGGGGATCATCTCCGCGATCGTGGTGCGCCGCCCGGGGGATGAGCTGCCGGCGCAGGAGTTCTTCGCGCTCGCCCAGTCGCTCGGGAAACGGTACAGGGACAAGACGATATTCTGGGTGGAAGCCTGCCGGAAGGTCCATGACAGCTGGGCGGAAAAGAAACGTTGACATTTCCCGTGTTTAGAGGACGATAGACATATGGCGTTATTCCAGGCCAAGTCATTAAGCCTGTTCTACCGCGAGCTGGCGACGCTGCTGGCCTCCGGCATGCCGGTCGTCCAGGCGTCGGCGTCCCTCGTGGACCACCTTCCTTTCGGCGCTTTCCGCACCGCCGTCTGGTATATCCAGAAGGACCTTGAGCAGGGCAAGACGCTGGGTGAGGCCCTCGAGCGTTATCCGCAGTATTTCCCCGGCTGGCATGTGGGCGTGGTCAAGGCGGGAGAGAAATCGGGCAAGCTCGCCGATGCCCTTTCCATGATCTCCAGCCAGCTCGAGAGGAACTATTCCGATCTCCTGAAGCTTTCAGTCGGTCTGGCCTATCCGGCGCTGCTGCTGGTCATAGCGCTGCTGGTCATGCCCCTTCTGCCGGTCAAAAGCTGCGCCATGGGCGGCTGTTTCGCCAGGACGCTGTCAGCGGTGTTCTTTCTGGGTATCGCCGCGGCGGCGGCCGCCGCGGTACTGCGCAAGCCGGGTCCGCGCCTCAAGGCCGCACTCCAGTCGGCGGCGCTTTCCCTGCCGCTGTTCGGCAGGCTCCTGCGCCAGTTCGCCGTCACGCGGTTCACACGCGCGCTGCAGTCGCTGTGCGCGGCGGGAGTGCCGATCATGACCGCCTGGAGGCTCGCGGCGGAGGCCAGCGGCAACGAGCCCGTGGCCAGGGACCTTCTTCAGGGGCTGGCGCTGATCGAGCAGGGAGGCACTATCGCCTCCGCGCTTACCCGCGCCAGGGTCTTCCCGCCGTACATGGCCGGCATGATCGCCACGGGCGAGAAGAGCGGGAGCATCGTCAAGGCGCTGGACACCGCGGCCGCTTTCTGTGAGAAGGAGAACGAGGCGGCCATAGGCATCCTGGTCAAGACGGTCCCGATCATCGTGTATATCCTGGTGGCCTGCGTTGTCGGCTCCATGATAATCTCTTATTACAGCAGTTATTTCAACTCGATATTGTCGATACAATAATACGGAAAGGATCAGCAGATGAACAACACTGACAGTTTTTACGGATTGGGCATAGCCCCCAAGCTCCTGCAGGTGCTGGAGCAGCATAAATTCAAGGTTCCGACGCCGATACAGCGCAAGGCCATCCCGATCGCCATCGAAGGCAAGGACGTCCTCGGTATCGCGCAGACGGGTACAGGCAAGACGCTCGCCTTCGCTGTTCCGTTGATCCAGCAGCTTGCCCAGAAGAAAGGCCTTGGGCTGGTGCTGGTGCCTACACGCGAGCTGGCGATACAGGTCAACCAGACGTTCGAGAAGATCGAGCACGCCCTGGGCATGAGCTCGGCGGTGCTGATCGGCGGCGCGTCGATGTACGAGCAGGAGGAGGCGCTCAAGAAGAAGCCCCGCATCCTCATCGCCACGCCCGGCCGCCTGATCGACCATTTCAGCCAGTGGACGGTGATGCCCGAGGAGATCAGCATCCTCGTCCTGGATGAGGCGGACCGCATGCTCGACATGGGCTTCCAGCCGCAGATCGAGAAGATCCTCAAGCATATCCCGAAGGACAGGCAGACGATGCTTTTCTCGGCGACGATGCCCCAGATGATCATGAAAATCGTCTCGCACTACATGCGCCTTCCGGTCAGCGTCGAGATCGCGCCGTCCGGGACCACCGTCGAGAAAGTGACCCAGGAGCTTTTCGTCGTGCGGCGCGAGCTCAAGGCGCAGCTCCTGCTCAAACTCCTGCGCCAGTACAACGGCTCCGTGCTCCTGTTCAGCCGGACCAAGATCGGCGCCCGCAAGGTGACCAGGGAACTGAAAAAGCACGGCGTCAACGCGGCCGAGATCCATTCCGACAAGTCGCTGAACCAGCGCACCGAGGCGCTCGAGGGGTTCAGGTCGGGCAGGTACCGCGTGCTCGTCGCCACCGATATCGCCTCGCGCGGCATTGACGTGACCGGCATCGAGCTGGTCATCAACTACGACCTGCCGGAAGAGAGCGAGAACTATGTGCACCGCATCGGCAGGACCGCGCGCGCCGGCAGGGAAGGCCGGGCCATCTCCTTCGCGGCCCCTGACCAGGGCGAGGAAGTGCGCAATATCGAGAAGCTGCTCAAGAAACCCCTGCCGGTGTCAAAACATCCCGAGTTCCCCCAGGAGATACTTGTCGCCGGAGCGCCTGAACAGCGCAGGCACGGCGGTTTCCCTGGACGCCGCGGCCCAGGGCACGGGGGCGGACATGGCGGAGGCCATGGAGGCGGCCAGCGCCGCGGCCAGGGCGGAGGCGGGCAGAGGAATCATTTCAAGCGCAACAGGCGCTGATGAGGGAAGGATGAGAAGGCTTTTGTTATCGGCGGCCCTGCTGCCGGCGCAAGGAGAAGCGAAATGAGTCTGTTCATCGTCATAGCCCTGTTCATCGTCCTCATCGTCTTCGTGGCCAAGATCATGGTGGGCGAAAAGAAGATGCGCCAGGCGCAGAAGCTCGAAGCCGACGCGAAGTTCAGGGAAGCCTGTTATTTTTACGCGGTCGCCATCTTCAACGGCCTGAACACAGAAGAACAGCGGCAGTGCGAGTCGAGGATCCGCGCGCTCTGGAAGGACCGCGGTCCTTTCGATTATGCCGATATCGATTCCGAAGCCTGCAGGATAAGCTCCCTGGGTCATTCTGAGACGCTTAAGATCATTAAGGAGCTTGTCTCGGACAAATGATACCCCTCCTGTTGCTGCTGCTTGCCCTGGCTCCCGTCGCCGCGCTCGCGGTCTACGTCTATAAGAAGGACACTTACGAGAAGGAACCCCTGCGGTTCCTCGTCAGGGCGTTTATCGGCGGCGCCGTAGTCACGCTGTACGCGCTTGCGGCCGAGATGGCCGTCCACCCGTTCATCGCGTCTGTCCCGTTCAAGGCCGTACGGTTCCTCCTTTTCGCGTTCATCTCCGCCGGGCTCATCGAGGAGGGGGCCAAATACTTCCGCTTCAGGACGCTGGTCTACGGCGACAGGAATTTCAACGAGCCGTTCGATGCCATCGTCTATGCGGTCATGATATCGCTCGGGTTCGCGGCGCTTGAGAACGTGGGGGTGGCGGCCAGCCTCTTTTTCACCAAGGGCGCCGGGGTCTCTTTTGCCGTCGTGATCATGCGCGCCCTCATCTCCGTGCCGGCCCACGCCTGTTTCGCCATGATCATGGGACATTATTTCGCCCTCGCCAGGTTCGGGGACGCGGATTCGCGGTTCGTCAACATCGCCAAGGCGTTATGGGTGCCGGCGCTCCTGCACGGGGCGTTCGATTTCTTCCTGTTCGTAAAGATGGGCGCCGGGCTGCTCTTCCTGGCCGTGCTCCTGCGCGTCGCCTGGCTGGCGGCTTTCAGTGTGATGAAGCAGGCTTCGGATGGTTCGCCTTTCAATCCTCATGTGGACCAGGGGAAAGACCGATGACCGTACTCAAAGGACCTGAGTTCTATATCTCGAAGCGCGTCGGCAGGGCGATCATCGACCACAGGATGATCGAGGAGGGGGACAAGATACTTGTCGCTGTCTCGGGCGGCAAGGACAGCCTTACCCTGCTCAGGGTCCTTCAGGACAGACAGAAGTTCGTGCCCATAAAATACAGGCTTCTGGCCTATCACGTCGACATGGGATATCCCCGGAGCATCTCGCGGATACTTGAGAGATACCTGAAGAAGCAGGGCGTGGAATACCGCATAGAGAAGAGCGACGCGCTGAAGAAGACGAAGAAGAAGGACATCTCCTGCTTCTGGTGCTCATGGAACCGCAGAAAGGCGCTTTTTGAGGCGGCGGCCAGATACAAGTGCACGAAGGTCGCCCTGGGCCACCATCTCGACGACATCGACGAGACGATCCTGCTCAACCTGTTCTTTCAGGGTGAGATATCGTCGATGAAGCCGCGCCAGGAGCTGTTCGAGGGAAAGATAGTGATCATCAGGCCGCTCTGTTACACGGAAGAGGACCTGATCAGGCGTTTTTCCCGGACGCTCGGTTTCCCGCACCACACCTGCGACTGCCCGCATTCCGATATCTCACGCAGGCAGCTGATGACCGGGATCATAAAGCAGGTCAACCGGGTCTGTCCTGAGGTCAGGACGAACATCTACCGCAGCGTCAGCCGCATCAAAAAGGATTACCTGCCCTGAAGCTCACCGGCCCACCGCCAGTTTCCCGCCGTCGCGCGGGATGATCAGCTTCCCGCCGTAGTTCTTCCTGATCTCCGCGAGTATTTCCCTGAAGCAGTAGCTCACTTCCGTACCGAAATGGACGGGGACCAGGGTCCTGGCGCCGCATTCCGCGGCAATGATCCCGAGCTGAAGGCTGGATGTATGGCGGGAATAGAGGCGGGGGTAGCGCCGGAATATCCTTTCCGGAGCGAAGCAGTCGTGGATGAGGAGATCGGCCGATCTCGCGGCTTCTTTGACATGAGTACTGTACGCGGTATCGCCGGAGAAGACCAGTGTCCTTGAGTTGTCCAGGGTGAACCGGTAACCCAGCGAGCCGGGCAGATGGCTGACGGGGAAGGACGCGGCTTTCAGGCCGGGCCGGCGGAAGAAGGCCTTTCCGGGAGAGACCTCGCGCAGGATCGTCTTCGGGTATCCGCCCTTGTCGAGGCCGTAAAGGCGTATCAGACGGCGTATCACCTCAAGTGTTTTCCCGTGGCCGTACACCCGCAGTTCTCCTTTGACCAGGAGCCTGGATTGCAGGAACGTCGGGAAACCGGCGGTGTGGTCGGCATGGGCGTGCGTGAAAAAGACATCGCGGACGCGGCGGAAATCAACGCCGATCCCGGCGAGTTTATGGACAGTCGAACCGGGGCAGTCGACCAGGATCCGGCAGCCCGCCGCGGCGACAAGGAAGCCGGTGTTGTCACGGCGGGCCGAAGCCACGGAGCCGGCCGTGCCGAGGAAATAGACTTCAGCCATACCCTCTATGATAACAAAAAAATCAGGGACAGATACCATTTATTTACTCGGGTACTGTCAAAATAAATGGTATCTGTCCCCATTTTTTTGTTATTATAAAAGTATGGTGTTTATTCTTGATAGCCTTGCGATAGGCGACCACAACGACGCGCGGTCGATGCCGCCGGGCATCCAGGCGTTCCTCAATGTCGCCGACGAGATCGACCTCCAGCTCCCCCCTGGCATACCCAGCCATAAGGTCCCGATACGCGATTTTATCCAGATACCCCCCGCGCAGCTCAGGGAGGCGGTGGACTGGATCAGGAAGGTCATCCCGGGATGCAGGATACTGGTATCCTGCAATGCCGGTGTCGGCAGGTCTTCCTCCGTAGTCATCTCCTACCTGTGCACGGTCGGTTTCGGCTTCGGCCAGGCCGTTGAATTCGTGGCGGTGAAGAAGCCGGATATCTCTATCCTGCCGCGGCTGATATCGTCGATAAGGGAGATAGGGGGGGACAGTGGCAAGGGTTGTCAGGGGATATGACGCTCTCCCGGCCCTCGAGGCGCGCGTGGTCCTTTTTCTTGGAGGCGGTGATTCCGGGAAGACGACGCTTGCCGCCGAGATGGCGCGGCGCGAATGCTCCCGGCGGAAGATCGCGCTGCTCGACATCGATGTAGGCCAGTCACATATCGGCCCGCCGTCTACGATCGCCTGGGCGCCCTGCCGCGGCCGCTTCCCGGGTTTTGAGCGCCTTCCTGTCGGCGGCCTGTACTTCACCGGAGACATCTCTCCCGCCCGTTCCATCCGCGCCTGTCTGAGGGGGGCCGGGCTCATGTTCGCCGAAGCCTCCCGCAATTGTCCCCGGATCATCATCGATACCGACGGTTATGTGGAAGGCGGGGGTGCGGTGGCGTATAAGACCGCCTTGATCAGGTCGATAAGGCCTGACTGTGTGGTAGCGTGCGGGGGGAGAGCCGACCTCTCGCCCATCCTGGAAAAGATCGCCCCTGCGCTGCTGATAATGACACGCCCGCAGGAGGGGGCACACCCCAAGTCATCCGCCCGGCGCGCCGCTTACCGCTGTGCCCGTTTCCGCGATTATTTTTCCTGCCCGCGGGTCCGTTATTTCCCGCGCCGCCTTTTCCACCCGGGGCTCCCGGGCGAGGGGATCAGGGGACTGCTGGCCGGACTGGTACGGCCGGACGGTTCCCATTCCGCGGTCGGCGTTATCCTGGGAGATGCGCGCGGCAGGATCCCCGTCCTTGTTCCCCGATCCGCTGTCCGGCCCGTCGCGTCCGTGATCACCGGAAGCGCGCGTCTCCCCGATGGTATCCTCGAGCTCCCCGTTTTTTGAGTTGAAATCTCCCTCAAAAAGTGTACAATATTTTTGCCATGGAAAAGGACAACGATTTCGAGATCCGTTTCTTCGAGCAGCTTCTTGCCAGGAAGCCCGATTTCGCCCAGGCGCTGACCGCGCTCGGCGAGGCCTATACCAGGAAAGGGCAATACGGCAAGGGGCTCGACGCCGATTTGCGCCTGCTCAAGCTCAGGCCGCTTGACGAAACGGTCCATTACAACCTCGCCTGCGATTATTCGCTGCTGCGCGAGAGCGAACGCTGCCTCAAGTCGCTCGAGAAGGCGCTCGTGCTCGGGTACCGCGATTTCCGCCTCGTGGAGGAGGACTCCGACCTGTCCTTCATCAAGAACGACGTGCGCTTCTGGGAGCTGCTGGAGAAATACCGGTATAAACGGAGGCGGACGCTGAAAAAGGAGACGGCATGAAGATCGGCAACGCTCAGGTCCAGATTTTCAAGATCAGGAACCGCAAAGGCTATGCCGCCATCTGCGCGGGCAACCTTACCGAGGGGGCAACGAGGGACCAGGCCATTGACCGGCTGACGAAAGCGATGCGCCGGATTTCGGCCAAAAAGAATTAGCCGGCTGAAAATCGGCGCAGTGCGCAAGGGATCGATGCTATACTATAAGTATCGATCCCGTTTCATTTATTACTCTCCCTTAAGTCCTGCCTGATGAAGTACCGTTTATCCCGGTTATTCCTTCTTCCCATCAAACAGCGCTGATAACACAGCCATGCATTTCCTAAACGCAAGTCCTGCACGGCGACACTTCGGAAGTTTTTCCGTTAGATTCCCCGTTCCCGCCTGTCTATTAAGGTATGGGACGCCGATATTTTGTGCCAATAAAAGAATGGCCGGCGCAGGATAGGCCGCGCGAGCGGCTGATGCGGGAAGGGGAGCACAGGCTTTCCGACGCGGAGCTTCTCGCGGTGATACTCAGGACGGGTTCCCCGGGCAGAAGCTCGCTGGACCTGGCACGGGCCCTGCTCGTCCGCTTCAAGGGGCTCCGGGAGATCGCGCAGGCCCCGCTGTCCGCGTTCGGCGGTATCGCGGGAATGGGGCCTGCGAAGGTCTGTCAGCTGCGGGCAGCGCTTGAGATGGGGCGCAGGGCGGTAGAGGAGAAGGCCGGGGCCGAGGGTGACGCGGTGAGCTCGCCGGGGGACGTCGTGCGCCTGCTCAAGGCGCGCATGTCCGGGCTCAGGAAGGAAGTTTTCAAGATGCTTGCCCTTGACTCGCAGAACAGGGTCATACGCGTGCTTGAGGTCGAGGAGGGGACGGTCAATTATGCCAGCCCTATCCTGCGCGAGGTCTTCCACAAGGCGATCGAGAATTTCGCCTCATCGATAGTCTGCGTGCATAATCACCCGTCAGGCGACCCTCAACCGAGCAGCGAGGACCGCAGGTTCACCGAAGCGCTGGTCTCGGCGGGTAAGGTGCTGCAGGTGGCGGTGCTCGACCATATCATCATCGCGGAGGGAGGGCATTTCAGTTTCGCGGACGAAGGGCTGATCAGCGCCGATTGAGGGGGCGCGCCTTTTCCAGCATCTCCCGCGCGTGGGTGAGGGCGATGGCGCTTTCCTTCTCGCCGCTCATCATCTTGGCCAGCTCCTTCACGGTCTCCTCTTCCCCGAGGCGCTCGACTCCCGTGACAGTGCGGCTGGAGACGACCTTCTTGGTCACCTTGAAATGGGCGTCGGCGAACGCGGCGATCTGGGGAAGGTGGGTGATCACGATGACCTGGCGGTTGCGCGTCAGGTCCTTGAGCTTGCTGCCGGTCACCGTGCCCAGCCTGCCGCCGATCTGGGCGTCTATCTCGTCGAAGACGAGCACCGGTATCGGGTCCACTTCCACCAGCGCCTTCTTGAGCGCCAGCATCAGGCGCGCGGCTTCGCCGGATGAGACGATGTCGGCAAGCGGCTTGAGCGTCTCGCCCGCGTTCGGCGAGATATAGAAGACAGCCCGCTCGATGCCCTCGGGTGTCAGCTCCGTTTTCTCGAACCGGCATTCGAATTCGACGTGCCTGATACCCAGCTCGACCAGTTCGCGCTCTATCGTCTTCTTCAGTTCCTTTGCCGCGGCCTTGCGCTTCCTGCTGATCATCTGTGCGCATTCGCGCGCCTTTGCGGCTGCGGTGTCTATGCGTCCTTCGAGCCCTTTCGAGGTCTCCTCGTAGTTCACGATGGCGTTGTAGCGGGCCTTCGTCTCTTCGTAGAACTTCTTCGCCTCATCCAGCCCGGGCCCGTACTTGCGCTTGATGGCGTCGTAGATATCGCATTGCCTGTGGATGAGGCCTGCTTCTTCCTCGTCGAGCGAGAGCCCCTCGAGGTAGTTCTTCAGCTCCGACAGCAGCCCGCCGGCCTGTTCCTGTATCGATGAGAGACGGGAGAGGAACGCGTCGGTCGAGGGATCCAGCTTTGCCAGCGAGCGCAGGTGGGGGAAACAGGGGGACAGGGAGCGCGCGATCCCTGATTCATCGTTCTCCAGCGCGTCGATCACCGCCCGGCAGCTCTCATGGAGCTTCTCGAGGTTGTCCAGGCGGGCCTGTTTCTCCAGCAGGACGGCGTATTTTTCCTCTTCGAGCGGTACCTGTTCGAGTTCCTTAATCTGGTGGGCGAAAAGCTCTATGTCGCGCTGTTTCGCCGACGCCAGCTCCTGGAGCCGCTGGCGTTCCCTGAGCAACTCGGCGTATGCCCCGTACAGCCGCGCGTATTCCTCCCGCAGTTCTTTCGTGCCGGAGAGCCGGTCGATGATGAAGAGGTGGCTTGTTTCGGAAAGGAGCATCTGGTGATCGTTCGGCCCATGGAAATCGAGGAGGTGGTCGCCGAGCTCTTTGAGCTGGCCCACAGTGACGGAAAGGCCGTTGATCTTCACGCGGCTTTTGCCGTCGGGCAGGTAGGTCCTTTGTATGATCAGCGAAGTCTCGCCGCCGGCCAGTTCCGCCGCGGGCGGGTAATCCTCGAGCAGGCCGGGCGTGAGCTCGAAAACGGCCTCGACCAAACAGGGGGACTTGGGGTCGCGCACCTGCGAGGTGTTGAGCCGTTCTCCCAGCGCGTACCGGAGCCCGTCTATGAGGATCGATTTCCCCGCGCCCGTCTCGCCGGTGAGTATGGTGAGCCCGCGCGGGAGGTCGAGCGAAAGCTCGTCGATAAGGCCGAAATTGCGGATGGTGATATGGCTGACCATGGTCAGCACAATAGTACCAGATATCCGCCCGGTTGTGAAGGGGAAAGATGGCTAGGGATTGCCGAGCAGGCTGACCGCGTTGAAGCGCCGGTCGGCGATGGTGGTGGTAAGTTCCTGGTGGTAGATGCCCGAGGGGATGATGCCGCAGCCGCCGTACCGTTCCATCACGCGTATCTGCGCGTAGACATCCTCCCCGCAGACCTCTTCGGGAAGCCGGTTCCAGAAGCCGAAGCCGCCGCAGTCGCGGAGTTTGCGCGTGTCGTAGAGGACGCAGGAGCCGATCCAGGCGACCTTGTAGAGGCGCTGTTGGCCGGGCGTGAGCTTGAGATTGTTCTGCAGGTGGAAGATGTTGGCCGCGTTGTGCAGCTTGTGGCGTTCCCATTCGCGCGTCCCGGGGCGTATTCTTTCCGGCCGCACCGGCCCTTCCCAGAATTCGATCACCTGCTCGCCGGGCCGGATATCTTCAGAAAAGCTGAGGCCGATAGGAGCGGCCCCGACGAACCCGCACACGGCCTTGCGCATCGCGCTCAGGAGCCTGGCCGCCATGTCGGGTTCAAGGATCAGGTCGTCGTCGAGGAAAAGGCAGAACTCCCCGGTAGAGAGGGAGAGGAGGAAATCCCTGTTGGCCGCGATCCCTTTTTCGGGCAGTCCGGCGAAGATCTCGACAGGGATGCCCTTCGCCCGGAGGAGCCGCGCGACGGCTTTGACGCACCCGGACTTCGTCGATGTCCCGCCGGGGCTCTGGTCCGCTACCGCGATCCTCAGGCCGGGCAGGGTCTGCCAGACGAGCGAGAGGAGGGTGACCGCGAGGGCGTCCGGACGGTTGAAGGTGGGGATGAGGATATCGATCATAGGATTATCGTACCTTCCTTAGGCGCAGGTGTAAATCTTCCCGCTTCCCCTTTTTATTGATATAATAGGGGTATGAAGAGCATACTTGTCGCCGTACATGGTGCGTAACCCTTAGAGCAGATTGTGCTTGCTTTCCTTTTTTTCGGTTGTTAAAATATTCCCATGCTAGAATTCAAAGCGGTCAGGATCCAGAAGCCCGGGGAGTCGGTCAACGTCATCATCGGGCAGAGCCATTTCATCAAAACGGTCGAGGACATCTACGAGGCCCTGGCCGGGTCGGTGCCGGGCATCAAGTTCGGGCTCGCGTTCGTGGAATCGTCCGGTGCCTGCAAGGTGCGGTCCGAAGGGACCGATCCCGCGCTCAAGTCGAGCGCGGAGGAGAACGCTCTTGCTGTCGGGGCGGGACATTCCTTCATCGTCATGCTCAGGGATACCTTCCCTATCAACGTGCTGAATGCCCTTAAAGCTGTCCCTGAGGTCTGCACCATTTACTGCGCTTCAGCAAATCCCATCGAAGTGATCGTGGCGGAGACGGAGAACGGCAGGGGAGTAATGGGCGTTATCGACGGCCAGAAGCCCAAAGGGATCGAGACCGGCGAGGATATCCGCTGGCGCAAGGACCTCCTGCGCAAGTTCGGTTACAAGCTCTGACACGTACAAAACGATATGTTCCTGAAACGGTTCGTCAAATACGCGGAAAACCTTTTTTACCTGACCATCATCAGGACCTGTTCTTTCATATTCCGTTTTTCCAGCAAAAGCGGTATCTACAGGATCGCGCGCAAGATCGCCTTCCTGATGTTCATCTTCGACGGCAGGCACCGCAGGACCGCCTTGGAGGGGCTTTCTCACGCCTTCAAAGGCAGCCTTGACCGCAGGCAGGTGAAGGCGCTGGCGCTGGAGAGTTTCCGGTCGATGGTAAAATCCGGGGCCGAAATGGGTTTTTTTGTCGGTAAGCCGGGATCGATACGGGAGAGCGTCGTCATCGAAGGAGAAGAGAACCTTAGAGCCGCCCTGGCAAGAGGCAAGGGAGTGATCCTTGTCAGCGCCCACTTCGGCAATTTCCCGCTCCTTATCGCGCGGTTGTCGATCGAAGGGTACCCGACAAGCGTGATCATGAGGCCGCTCAAGACACGCGGGATCGAAAACATATTCCTGCCGGAAACCTGCAGGCTGGGCGTGACACCGATATACAGTATTCCCCGCGCCGCCTGTGTGGCTCAGACGCTTAAGACACTCAGGCGTAACGGGATAGTGTTTATCCCGGTGGATCAGAATTTCGGTTCGGGCGGCATCTACGTCGATTTCTTCGGCAGGAAGGCGGCGACGGCCACAGGGCCGATCGTCTTTGCCGAAAGGACGGGGGCGGCGATCGTCCCGTGTTTCATCATCCGGAACAACGACAATAACCATACGTTACGGATAGAACCCCAGATCCCTTTGCAGCGGAGCGAGGATTACCAGGCGTATCTCCACGATTCATTGCAGCGGATCACCTCGATCATCGAAGACTATATCAGGCGGTATCCCCAGGATTGGACCTGGATACACCGCCGATGGAAAAGCAGACCTAAAGCGCAGTATTAACCAGGAGGGGCAGACATGGCAGAAGAGGCGAAAAACGTCGAAAAGAAGGACAACAAGGGTGTCGCGACCCTGTTCAAGATCGCGCTGGGCCTTGTTTTCCTCGTGTTCGGCGGCTGGTGCGTGTACAAGGGGTGGAAAGACCTTATTATCGTTATAAAAGGGACGGTCGGCCTTTTCTTCATCCTGGCCGGGATCATCACCCTTGCCATAGCCAAGGAATAAACAACATAAAATCAGGGACAGATACCATTTATTCACACCGTTTTCGCAGGAATAAATGGTATCTGTCCCTATTTTTTGTTGTTTACTCTCCCCGTTTTTAACGTATAATATACTCAGTTTTCACATCCACACGGAATCGATCGCATCGGAGGCTCAATGGACCTTACGTTCAGGAAAGAAGGGCACGCCGCGAGAGCCCTTTCGCTTGTCACCGGCATCTTCGCTTTCGCTCTGTTCACTTACGCGGGCGCTTTCGTGCGCATCCCGCTTCCCTTCACTCCTGTCCCGTTGACCCTGCAGACGTTCTGCGTCCTGCTTTCCGGGGCGTTCCTGGGCGGCGTCGCCGGCCCTTTGAGCCAGATGGTGTACCTGGCGCTCGGCGCCGCGGGTTTCTCGGTTTTCGCGGGGACCGGCGCGGGCGCGCTTTACCTGTGCGGCCCTACCGGCGGGTATATCGCCGGCTTCGTGCTCGCGTCGCTGGTCTGCGGCCTGTCGCTCGGCAGGGTCCGCGGTTTCGCGGGTACCCTTGCCGTCTTCCTGTTGGGAAGCGCCGTCATCCTTGTCTGCGGTTCGGCCTGGTTGAGGTTCGTGACAGGCATTCCCGTATCCGCTGCCATCGCGCAGGGGATGCTCCCGTTCGTCCCGGGCGACATGGTCAAATCGGTCGCCGCGGCGTTGATACTGCAACGCTGCCGGAAATAGTTTTCGCTAATTGCACACCCAGCGCTTAATAGGCACCCGACGCTTATTCGAATTGCGTCGGTGTGGCCCTCTGGCCTAAATTGCGCTGGTGTTGGCTCATTGCCAAGGAGGAGATATGTTCAGAAAAGCTATCGTCCTTGCGTCCGTTGTATGGATGATCTCAGGCGGCGTCCGTTGCGTGAACGCCCAGGAGCCGCCGAGACCGGCGCAGGAAGCTCCCAAGCCGGCCGACAGCAACAATAACGCGGCCGATATCCAGTGGGTATGGGGCGAGGTCGTTTCGGTCGATCCCGCTGAGAAGAGCCTGATCATCAAGTACCTCGATTACGACACCGATGAAGAGAAGACGATGAAGATCATGGCCGCCGATACGACCTCATACGAGGAGGCGTCGGGGCTGGCTGCGATAAGGGCCGCCGACACGGTCAGCGTCGAGTATAACGTCCTTGACGGGAAGAACCAGGCCAAAGTGATCACGGTTGAGAAGGTCGAAGACGCGGATACGGGCAATGACCAGCAGATGGCCCCTCCCGAGAAGGTGGGCGGCGGTCCGGTCAGCGAGACCGAAGGTCCCGCGACCAGGGCCCCGGAACCGACACCTCCCGCGCCGGCTTCTTCCGGAGACTCACAGTAACACAGGAAGCTTTCACGTGAGAACGGCAGGTCAACCCTGCCGTTCTTCTTTTGATGACCCCCGGCGCACGAATGGACGGAATAAGACTTGTCATCTTCGATCTCGACGGTACCCTGATAGACGCCTACCAGGCGATCTACCGCAGTTTTAACCGCACGATGGGGGAAGCGGGTTATCCGGCCCGTCCTGAACGCGTGATCCGCAGGGCGGTGGGCTGGGGAGACCGTAACCTTCTGAAGCCTTTTGTCAGGGAGGCCGATCTCGACCGTGTCCTGGAGATATACAGGAAGGACCATATCAAGAGCCTGCCCAGATGGAGCCGGCTCCTGCCCGGGGTGCGCAGGCTCCTGACAGCGCTCAGGAAAAGAGGGTACCGGCTCGCTGTCGCCAGCAACAGGCCTACCCGTTTCTCGCTGACCCTCCTGAGGGAGTGCGGGATCAAAAAGGATTTCGACGCGGTACTCTGCGGCGACAGGGTCAGCCGCGGCAAGCCCGATCCGGAGATGATCCGCAGGATAATGGCCAGGCTCAAGATGAGGCCGGGGCAGACGCTCTACGTCGGCGATATGTTCATCGATGTCCAGGCGGCGAGAAGGGCACGTGTCCGCTCGGCGGCGGTCCTGACCGGCTCCAGCACCCGCTCCGAACTGGCGCGGGAAAAGCCCGATCTTCTGCTCGGCAAGGCAGCCGACCTCCAGAAGGTGCTGCCGGCCGCCAACTAAGCTCTTGACACCCCAGGGTTATTTCTATATAGTAACGGCGTGAATATGTTCCGTTTCTTCCTGATAATCTGCTGTCCGCTGGTCGTGGCCGGATGCGCGGGGAAGCCAGTCGCACCCATGCAGTCCGTTTCCGGCCTTACGCAGTATAAAGGGCCGAGGGCGCGGGTGGCCGTGGCTGATTTCGACGTCCAGACGCCCAAGGCGAGCGTCGCCATAGCGGCAGATCTCAGGGAGATGCTGATAACCGCCCTTTCCTCGAGCAGCCGTTTCGTCATCACGGGAAGGGACACGGGGCCGGCCGCGAAGAGCCATCCGGCCCTGCCTGAGCTCACGGTGGCGGTCTCCGTGGCCGAGTTCGAGCCCCAGGCATCGGGTGGGACAGCCGGCGTGGGGGGCGGCGGCGGCGTGGGCAGCGGCACTCTCGGTACTCTTCTGGGCGCGCCGATGAACAAGGCGCACCTTTCGCTGGCCGTACGCGTGATCGACAACACGACTTCGCAGGTCGTGGCGTCGACACGGGTCCAGGGCCAGGCTTCGGATATGGCAGGGGGGTTCATGGCGGGGTTCTTCGGCGGATGGACGCTGGGAGGCAGCCTCTCCATGTACGCGGATTCCCCGATGGAAAAAGCTATCCGGATATGTATGATGGAAGCCACCAGGTACATCACCCAGAGCATACCGTCCGGGTATTACAGGTATTAACAACGATAATAGAAGGAGCGATCACATGGGAAAGAGAAAAAGAAGAGGCAAGCTGAACTGGCGTTCGAAAAAGGCCAACAAAGGCCGTAAACCCTGTCAGGGGTAAAGGGCCCGAGGTCCTGTCGTCGATTGCGCGGCCCCGCTCGGTAGCGGGGCCGTTTGCTTTTGGGCGTAAGGTCAATAAATTCCGACACGCGAACATGTACCGTTTGCCGTCGGGGGAATATACTATATGAAAGCGATAGCACTGATATCGGGAGGGCTCGACAGCACTCTTGCCGCGAAGGTCGTCTCGGACCTTGGCATCGGCGTGACGGGGGTCTTTTTCCGCACGCCTTTCTGCGCGCGGGAGAAAAGGACCGAGGAGGCCCTTCTGGCGCTGGCCGGCGACCTTTCCAGGCAGGCGGGTATTACCTTGAAGGTGGTCAGCCTTGCTGAGGAATTCCTCGATAAGGTCGTGCTGCATCCGCGCCACGGTTACGGCTCCAACGTCAACGCCTGTATTGACTGCCGCATCCTGATGCTCAGGAAAGCGAAAGAGATGATGCGGTCTGAGGGGGCTTCGTTCCTGGTGACCGGCGAAGTGGTCGCCCAGCGGGCCATGTCCCAGCACAGGCAGACGATGATGATGATCGAGCGGGAGGCGGACGTGACAGGGCTGGTGCTCCGGCCGCTGTCCGCGAAACTGCTCGAGAAGACGCTCCCCGAGAAGAACGGATGGGTCGACAGCGCGCGGCTGTACGGTTTCAACGGCAGGTCCCGCAAGCCGCAGATCGACCTGGCGGTGATGCTGGGGATCATAGATTTTCCGAATGCGGCAGGAGGCTGTCTTCTGACAGACCCGCGTTTCGCGGACAGGATGAAAGACCTGATGGCCCACGGCGCCCTCGACATGGACAACGTGGAGCTGCTCAAGCAGGGGAGGCATTTCCGGCTGTCGGAACGGGCCAAGCTTGTCGTCGGCAGGGATGCGCGGGAGAACGCGGTCATCGAATCGCTGGCGAGGGCGCACGACGCCGTCATCACGCCGCCCGCGGATATCGGCGGCCCCACATGCCTGCTCAGGGGCGGCCTTGAGACCCCGGCCTTTGAACTGGCCGCCAGGATAGCCTGCCGGTATTCCGACCGGGGCGGCAGGGAATCGCTCGAGATGACAGCGCGCATCCTGCCCGGCGGGGAAGAGAAAAGGATCACGGCCGTCCCGGCGACGGAAGCCGAACTCGACGGGGCGCGCATCTAAAGAGCGCCAGGATATGGAGAAAAAAGCGGTCCTCTGGGAAAAACTGGACGAGGGGAAGGTCCACTGCTTCCTCTGCAACCACCATTGTAAAATAGCCCCGGGCGGTTCGGGTTTCTGCACTGTGCGCCATAATCGCGATGGTGAGCTTTCCACCTCGGCGTACGGCTCGGTCATCGCCGCCAATGTCGACCCGATAGAGAAGAAGCCTCT
>JBLMZF010000131.1:0-9715 GCA_050258655.1 Deltaproteobacteria bacterium
CCGAAAAGCCTGGGTTTGCCGGAAAGGGAAGGCTCGACAGGGAGCATGGTGCCGAAATTGTGGGCCACGTCGATCCTGAGACCCTTCACGCCAAGGCCGGCAAGCCATTTTGCCTTGGAGACATACTGCTCGAGCACGTAGTTATCGCGCCAGTTGAGCATCACGGAATCGTGCCATTCGGTGGGAAGCGGAGTCCCGGTCTCGAAGGAAACAGAACCGTCGGTCGCCAGCCTGCGCACGACCATTCCCAGGTAATTGGCCTTGACGAAAGCGCGTTCGGAAAAGGCGACGGAGTTGCGGTTGACGTGAGGTATAAGATCGACGATAGGCTCGATATTGGCTGCGTGGAGCTTCTTCAACAGATGCGTGAATTCCTTTTCTCCGCCCAGCTCTTTGCTGATGGAGAGCTCCAGCGGCGAGAACAGGGAAGCGTCGTTACCGGCATTTCCCTGGATGTTCTTTGGATCGTCGAGCTGGAAGATACCCATGAGGTAGATGTATCTGTAACCGGTCTTTTGCAGCTGAGGAATGAGTTTTTCGATCTCTTTGAAGCCGCCGCAGAGGGCGACCCAGGCCTGGAAGACCATCTGGCCTCTGAGATCAGGCTGGCAGAAGATAAGCTGGTTGGCGGCCGCGCCGGTAACATACTCCCACTCTCCGCTGGCGGCCTGCACCTGGAGGGCGGTATGGATGATACCCTTTTCGGCGGTCAAGACGGGCGGCGAACGGCCGGCAGTAAGATCAAGGTACTTCTTTGAGTTGGAGTGGTTATCGGCAACCACGATACGCGCTTTCAAACCGGCCTTCGCCTCAGGCAAGACCAGCTGAGCGGGCGTGAAGGATATCTCCTGCCCGAGCATGGCTATCCGGGTCTCGACAAAACCGGGGAATTCGACCGGCCTGGAGCTGTAAACATTATTGAGGAAAGACTGGGCCAGCCGCTGGACAGCGGGATCATGATGGCCAAGCGCGGCATTAAGCAGGCGAACCGCTTCGGCGGCGAGCGGGCCGGCGAGCATTGACCCAAGCTGGTTCATCGCCTTCATGTTCTCATCACGGTCGGCGGAGTTCAGCCAGCTGACAAGCGTGTTCAGCCCGGGATTCTCCTTGTACAGCGCTATCTCATGCTTGATAAGGGCTACTTCCTCCCTATCCGTAATGATATCGGCGCGCAGGCCGTTCCTGAAGACAGAACGGACCTTGAGGGTATCGGTGAGCGCGTCGTTGTAAGACGCCGGGCCCATCCTGATCACCCGGTCGGCATAGGACAGGTACACCATATCTTGTTCGGCGTAGATCTCCGGCTGTCCCATTGCGGACAGATCGCCGGCGGGACCGTCCTTTGCCAGGATCCACTGCGCGTCGGAAAGGTAGTCTTTACGTAATCCATCCCCGCCGTCCTCCAGTTCCGCGTGCTCAAGGTCCTCCTCATCGAGGTCAAGGCGTTCCATGACGCAGGCGAAAAGCCCGTCGAGCATCGCCAGGAGGATGAACTCGGAGGTGTTTTCCAGCACGTCGGCCCTTGCCGGCTGATCGAAGTTCAGGTACTTGAACTGTTCATGGGTCCAGCACTTGAGCCTTCCGGCGCGGACGGCAGAACCGTTCACATCGACCCCGACCACCGCCCCCTTGACCGAGAACTTACCGTTAGGCGCGCTGAACTCGCCGTTGTCTATGAGTTCACGGGCAGGCGAAGCTCCGGGTGCCGTGAAAAGGACAGGCGTGATCCGCTTATCATTGACCGCGTGGTTGACGGTCTCGAGTATCTCCTGGACCTCCCCGGAAAGCGTGCAGGCGAGGACCGCGTCCACTTCCTTGCGTATCTTCGCGGAGACGAAGCCGCGCATGACCAGGGGATTGAACCCGTACACCTGGATAAGGCGCGCGGCGAACATCTCGAAGATCTTACGCACGCGCCCGGTACCGTCAAGCACCACCTTGCCCTGCTGTTCGCGGGCTGAAAGAAGCTTGTCCACGCACTGCTGAAGCTTGGCATCCTGGGCTTCTATGACAGCCACAGAATCCTCAAGCTCACTGGCGACCGTCAGCATTATCTCCTTTACCCGCTCGGCCGAAAAACGCTCCTCTGAGACCGCCTGGATCATCGAAGACATGAGGACGACGGTGGTAAACTCGGAAAGCGTGCCCAAAGGAGTCCTTCTTCCCAGCCTGCTTGCGCTGTCCAGTTTCCAGTCGGCCTTGGTCCTGCCTTTCACATTGAGGATGATATCCCGGCTCCCGTCCCAGGCCTCGCCTTTCGGGTTGGAGGTTATCGCCAGGACCCTTACGTTCTGCTCGCGCATGATCCTGGTATATTCCTTTATCCTGCGTGTCGACCCTGAAGAGGAAATGGCCAGGAACACGTCGAATTTCGAACGGCCGAAATAACGGGTGACGCCTTCGTCGCCCATCTCGACCACTCTGACGCCGGTAAGGCCGATGTTCTCGATCAAGCGGTTCTCCGAGAAGGAAGCGGCAAGGCCGCTGCGGCCTACCCCGCCGATAAGCATGAGCCTGGTGGAGGCAAGCGCGGATATGAACCTGCGCAGCTGCTCGTCGTCCATCGATCCCGCGGCCGTCCTGATATGCTCAGCAAGGATCCTTACTGTTTCGCCGACGATCTGCCCGTGGCTGACCGTTACCCCGCCGTCTCCCTTTTCGATCAGCCCTTTCAATTCCGGGTTCAGCTCGAAAGTATCCTGTTCGTTGAGGATCTCGCGCGCGAGCTCAACGACTATCCGGCGGTCAAGCCTCAAGGCTTCTCTTTCGCTTTCAGTAAGGATCCCGTTCATCGACGAATATTTCCTGCCGGCTCCGCGGAAGTCCTGCATCTGGCGGATGAAGTCCTCGAACGATCCGGTCTCTACTGGCCATCCGCCGATCACGCCGTCTTCGTTTATACCCACGATATCGCCGATCCTGCCGTGGACGCGGGCCACTTTCCGGATATCGCCTTTCGCGACCGCAACAGGGGAAACCGGCAGGATGACATTCCACAGCGCTGCGTCCCTGATCAGGCATCCGGTCGAAGCCGAAGCGGTGCCCGAATCACGGTCCTCGTAATTCAGACCGAAGAACAGGACATACGGTTCCAGGGCTTTCTTCAATATAAGACGCTGCATCCCGATGTCCCTGGCGATCTTGAAAAGCCTGGCGCAGTCCACTCCTTCCAGGAACTCCACTACCATCACGGGAAGCGGCACGGGGAACTCATCGGTGTCGAATTCGCTGACGTACCATTTGATCATGGTCAGAACGTTGTCATAAGGCACGGCACTGAGCCGAAGTTTACCGTAGTGAAGCTTGTGAAGGTCATGGACCCGTTTCTGGTAATCCGCGTAGGCGTCGCTCAGGGATTTGCCGCTCAGGAACTTGCTCTGCGGCCCCAGTGTATAACCCTTCGTCCCGACAAAAAGCGACTTGCTGTACTTACCGAACTCGTACGTCACCTTGTAATATACGTCAGAGAGATTATGGAAGGCGAATTCGATCGCGATACCCCTGACACGCCCGTCCACCCCTTCTTTCGGATAGATGGAGCGGAAAGCCCTGTCCAGGGAGCCGTCACGCACAAGCCCCTTGATCAGGCGCATGTCCTCCTCCGGCGTAAAATCCCAGCGCAGCCTCTTGTATTTCTCGACCGTCTCCTGGTCGGGCAGGACGATCTCGATCTGCACTTCCTGTCCGCCGTCCTCCAGGGTTGTTTTCTCCACCTCCGGCCAAACTACATTCTCGATCGCATGGCGTATCCTGAGGAAAGCGGCCTCCTCGCTGTCCGTGATACCGGCAGGAATAACCGCTCCCTGCTCGAGCTCGGATTCAAGAAGAATGCGCTTTCTTTCCAGGGCAAAAATAAAATCTTTATTCGCTACCAACAGGCTCTTTACGCTGGCGTCAGCCGCAAGGATAAGATCGGCCTTAGCGACCATCTCCGCCGTAAGCTTTTTCGATATTATCCGCTTCGGCTGCTTGCCGTAATATTTCACAAAGAACCCGGAAAATTCGGTGTTCGTCCTCCCCCAGCCTTTCGGATCTTCCGCTTTTGCCCCGCCCGAATCGACGTTTATTCTATTCTCCAGTCCATTGCGCTTGATAAGGTCGCTGATGATCATATCCATGGTTGCGCTGCGGCTGAAATTGAAATTGCAGACGCAAAGGATATTGAAACCACCGTCCTTCATCTGGGTCTTCATGACCGTGATCACGTCCAGGATCTGCTTGGTGCCCTCAGGACCCTTGAGCGGCCAGATCTCGATGACGGACGGACAGGCCACGCCTTCCTTGCCGGGATCGCCGACCAGCAGGCTCACCCTGCGGCCGCGTGAAAGGGCGCAGCTCATGAAATCGTAATCGGTAGCGGAATCACCGACCGCGATGATCAGGATATCGGGCGACTTGCAGCGGGCGAGGAACTGCTTCAGCGTAAGCTCTTTATTGCGGACGTTGATGGTGATGAAGGTGTTGCCGTAGTGCATGACCGCCCGGCGCTCAAGACTGTCGCCCATCAGCTGTTCCATGCGTCTGCTGATCTTCTCGGTGAAATCGGTCCTCTGGAACCGGGGCGCGGACTGGACCGCGGCCGATTCGATCAGTTCAAGGGCGATGATCCTGCCGAAACCGTTATTGATCAGGATAGTGCCGGTGACATCCTTGTTCATCTCGATGAACGTGTTGAAGACACCGGTTACCGCCTTGGCGGAAACAGCCCTCTCAGCTTCCTTAATATAGGAGGAAGCGTCTATACCAGTCTCGGCGGCGATCTGTTCCATCGTCGCGACCGCATAGGCGCGGGTGATGACGGCCTGATCGTGCGCGGAGAACTTCATCGATGAAAGGATGCTGTTCCTTCTGCCTTCGCGCCAGACGGCCTTGCCGTTGCCGCCCATGTAGTAGTAACGGAAGTAACGCAGAAGATCGGACGGACCGGCGGCCTTCTCGACAGGGCGGATCACGTTGTTGATGCTGTGGCGGAAAAGACCTCCGGTGATGATCGCGACCAGCACTTTCTGCCGGAACTTCTCGACCAGCCGATCCGTCATATCCGCGTCTATCGGCTGGTTCGGGCCGGTCAGCGTCTTGTCCTTGTCCATGAACAACGCCAGCAGGCTGTACGGCTTGTTCAACGCGCTGACGAGAGCCGCGTACGCCTTGATCGCTGACACGAGCTGGGGCTTGGAGAGGATATCGAACCCGAGAGAAGCGTAATCGATCACTTCTCCGGACCCAAGCGTGAGCTTTTTCCAGCCGTTCTTTTTCCAAAGGGCATATTTAACAAGTTCCTCATCGAGGGTCACCCAGCCTGAAGATGCGGCATCGACCTTATCGGCCGCAGGAGCGATGGCAGACGCCTCGGCGTCGGTCGTCAGGTAGATGTAGACCGTGCCGCGCTCGCAATCCGTGACCTTGTCGTTGACCACAACCAGAGCCCCTTCAGAACATATCGGGAAGGCGCGGGCAGGATCGAGCTTGACGCTGTCTTCTTGAAAAGCTTCTTTTCGGCGGCCTTGAGCGCCGCTTTCTTGTAATCGGGTTCCATCCCGCAGTTGGTGGCGGCCGAAGCGTCCCTGGCGGAAGGCATCTTGTCGACCGAAGCGCTCCTGACCGCGGTGTAGATCCTGCCTTCCCTGTTCATGAAGATCACGAAAGCGGTGCGGTGCCAGGTGCCGTCCTTGTGGCAGACGTCGCGAGGCTTGGAAACAAAACCGCCGCGCTCGTCCTTTATCAGATTACCCGTCTGGTCGCAGACCAGGAACATTTCCTGTTCCTTGGCGGGCTTGATCTTGTCCGCCGTCTTGAATCCGGAAAGGACAGATATCAGTTTTTCCATGAGGACCGGGTTCGGGAACACGTACATCCCCAAGCCTGCATAATCGGTCGCTTCCTCATCCTTTGCGCTGCGCATGAACTTCGCGCGCCCGTTCTTTTCCCACGCCTGCCAACGGGCCAGTTCGTCATCAAGCTTGACCCATTCAAGCCTCTTGACTTCACCCTTCTGGGCCTTTATCCTGGTTTTCTCCTCATCAGAAGCGAAATACACAAAGATAGCAGCCCGTTCGTTATCAAGGAGCTTCAGGCCAGAAACAGGATCGATAAGAGGATTGCTGATCCTCACTTCGCCGGGTTCGCTGACCCTGATGACGCGTGAATGATCCAGTTTAAGTTTATCGCTGAACACTTCCTCCTGGGTCTCCTTTACGGCTCCAATGAGGTAATCCCGCTCAAGACCCATATGACCCGTCGCGGCGGCCTCCCGGCACAGCGGAAAGAATTTCTTGTCCTCATCACGGACCTGGATGAGTATCTTCCCTTCCCTGTCGACCATGAACATGATGATCGTCCTGTGAAGGGTTCCATCGACATGGCAAAGGTCGCGGGGACGGATGACACCGGTATAATTATCGTTCTCATCGACCACCCGCAGGAATTCATCGTTTTTAAGTATCAGCTCTTCGGTCTTATCTTCGTTGCGCAGCCTCTTGAAATCAGCTATCCAGCCCCTCATCGCCGTTTCATACGCCTTCGCATCACCGGCGAAATACTCTTTGATGAGATCTTCCTTGTTATTCTTGCCGCCGTCCTTCAGTTCGACACCGATGTTGCAGTGGTCGATGTCGACCTTCTCGCCGTCGCAACGGTCATTGACGAAACAATAGGCGGCCCTGACGTAAAGCATCCGGCCGGTGTTCTCGAAGGCAAGCTCAAGCCGCTCGCCGGAGAGATATCCTGAAGGGCTAACCGGAAGGAGCGCCTGGAAGCTCTTTCCCGGCGTCGCCATGGCTTTCTTTATCGCCTTACGCAGTTCGGGCTCGTTGAACTTCTCAAGAGTAAAAGGCATCATCCCGTTACGCAGCACCGCCAGAGCCCGGGCGATCGGACGGTCGAATATCAGCTCGAGCAGCCACGAAGAGGACTTGCCGCTGTTTTTGCCCGGCTCCTTCGCCCAGGTCGCGGCAAGAGCGCGGATGCCTTCATCGCCCATGCCCATGAGCCTCTCGGCAGAACGCAGGCGGATCGCGGGAGATTCGTTCTCGAGATTACGGATAAGCTCTGCGGCAGAACAGGAAGAGACATCCGCCTCATAAGTCTCGTTGAACGGCAGGCCTTCCCTCACTTCGATCAGCTTTGAAGACGTCCCTGTAAGATACCTGCTCAAGACAGTGGAAAGATACCCTTTGATGTAAACGTCCGTCACGATCCCGTAGCCGCTCTTCTCGTAGAACAGCTTTTTGTTGCCATCGAGCGTGGGATCGAACCGCGTGCGGAGCATGACCCTCTCGTATCCGGCCCTGTACGCCTTATCCTGCAGACGCTGGAGGATGATGGCGCCGAGGCGGCGGTGCTGGAAAGACGGGAGCAGGTCGAGCCTGCGGTCGCGGATACAGTTCTTGCGGTCGGTATAGACCGTCTCGTCCCCCGCAGCCGTATCGCTGAGCATCCACTTCCCTTCGCCCCGCTCCTCATGGGCGACCAGATAGCCCGCGAACCTGCCATCTACCAGGATGATCTCGCTGAAAGCCGGGTCGACCTCGAGCGCGTCCGGCTCGCCCTCAGAAAGGTTCTGGAAGCGCTCGATCGGGCACTGGGACTTATTATTAAGGATCTCGGTGAGCCAGATATCCCTCTTGAACCGCTCGATGTTTTCCGGCGTCATCGGAAGGAATTCCGCCTTACCGCCGTCCTTGTACCCGTCGAACAGCCCCTGGGTCTCGATCTCCCGCCAGCGGGCGATCCGCTCGACCATGCGCTTCTCATTGGTCAGGTTATGCTCAAGCCTTGCGCCGCTGTCATCGGTATCGCTTTCCTCCAGCGATTTAAGCTCGCCAAGAACATCGCCCGGATTTGAAAGGGAGTCTTTCTTCAGGATCCCGTAGTACAGCTTCAGACGGTCGCCGTAATTGCCGCCATGCCAGTGCCATGTCCCCCTGGGGGCAGGGACAAGAGAGAATATCGAGTGCATCTCGAGGCGTTCGTACTTTAACTCGAATATCAGGTCGGCGCCAAGATCATCAGCATAAAGATGGCCTTCGACCCCCTTCAGCCTTTTGAACAGAGAATCATAAAAACGATTGGCAGGTATATGTCCCTTTTTGAACATGGCGATGAGCGCGGGGATGGATTCTTCTGCCGCCCTGCTCCCCAAGAAGGAGATCGTCACCTGATCGTCGCTGCCCAGACGACCCAGGGAACGGATCGTCACCTTCTGGGCTTCCGACCACCGGCTTCCTTTGAACGAACGGTAGAGTTTCATCAGGGCGAAAGAAAGATACGCTTTTTCGGAACCCGGGAGCTCATCGAGATAACCGATCGCATCGGCTATATCAAGGATATCGGCTTCATGCCCCGCGGTCCCGTTACCGGATACCCTCTGGATGAAATCATCGATCTTATTCTTATCAGAGAAGATCGGGTAAAGGAGTTCCGCGGACTTACGGACGGAATCGGTCTTTCCGGAAACCTTCATTTTTGACAGCTGATCGGCGACCCGCGCAAGAATGTCCCTCACTTCTTCTTCGAGAGACATGAAACCAGGCGTGACCATGAACTCCTGCATCATGCCGCCGTCTTTTTCCTGCCTGGCGCGGCGGAGTTCGTGCCAGAGAGCAAAAAGGACGATCGCGGTGGGCACGCCGAACTCCACAACTCCGCAGACCATCAGAGTAGCGGGATCGAGGTTAAAGGGAACGCCCTGGGACGGGGTAGAGTTTGTAACGACAGTCAGCAGTAAGCCCCCGTCAAACTCAAGAAGCGAAAGATCCTCAAAAGTGCGGTCGGCGCCGGCCTTACGCAGGGCATCCGCATTGTTGAATCTGACCGCGCCTATGGCCTCGCGGAACCCACCCCTGACAGCGGCTCCCATGTCGCTGACTGAATCGCCTACGATGACCGTTTCTTCGGGCAGGACACCCATCTCGCCGGCCGCCTTAAGGAATATCTCCGGATCGGGCTTGGCATTGCGCACCTGGCTGCCTCCGATGACCGAAGTAAAGCAGCCTGCCAACCCTGTTTTCAGGATCGCGCTTTTCGCGTCGTCAGCGCCTGAAGCCACAGCCATCTTATATCCTTCGGCTTTCAGTCTCAGAATAAGGTGAGCAGTATCGATATAAACAGCGGGAGTTATCGTCTCTTCCAACGCCTCGTAATGAGCGACGCGCCTTTCATTGAGCGCATCAATTCCCGCATCGTCAAGCTGAGGGAACCATTTGCGCAGAGTATCTTTGCCCTGATGCCCGTTGATATGCTGAATATAGAACGCGAAATCAATCTGTCGACCGTTTATCTCACGGAATATCTTCTCCCAGGTGATGAAATAAAGCGGGATGGAATCGGAGATGACCCCGTCCTTGTCGAAGATGACAGCCTTGATCCCGCCGTCATTAGTCACTTTGCCAAAGAAGCGTAAGGCGTTTGTCTGCTCAGGAATAGTGCATTTGCAGGAATAACCGTGAGGGATAGTGACTATGAGCATGCCGGGACGCTCTTTGTCGCGGCTTACCGTACCTACGTACATCGTCCCTTCCTTGTCGACAAAACCGAGGCTATCGCCTTCCCTGACATTTATCTCCTCAGGGTTCTTAAGCCAGAGATGCAGGGGATCGTTCCAGTCATGGATGCCGGAGATGCCGTAAACATCCCTGCCGGTGGGAGTAGCAAAGAAATGTGAAGCCTTATCGCACTCGATGCAGTACTCCTCCATCCATTCACGTATATAGATCTC
>JBLMZF010000132.1:0-6186 GCA_050258655.1 Deltaproteobacteria bacterium
CCTCAGGAGGATACGCCAGCTGCCTTCGACAAGGGTGCACAAGGTCTCGACGCTCATCGTCACCGAGCCCCTGGGCGGTCCGCCCGGACAAGGCAGGTACCTGAACGGTGTCATCGAAATAGAGACCGAGCTGTTCCCGTACCAGCTCCTTGCCGCTCTCCAGCGGATCGAGTTCGACCTCGGCCGCGTCAGGACCGTCGCCGACGGGCCCCGCACCATCGACCTCGATATCCTTTCGTATGGCGATGCCGTGCTGGAAGAGGAAGGACTGGTCATCCCGCATCCACGGATGTTCACGAGGTTTTTTGTCACCCGGCCGCTTGAGGAAATATCTCCGGGCGCGGTCGCCAGGCTGAAGCGGTTGGGCAGGAAACGGATAATCAAAAAACGTTCCAGGACGAAATGAGGATCATCGGAGACATACGCAAGATGCAGTCGTGCTGCGCCGAGCTCAAAAAAGAGGGTTTGAGCGTCGGTTTCGTCCCGACGATGGGCGCCCTTCACGAGGGCCATCTGAGCCTCGTCCGCCGCTCGAAGAAAGACAACGACATTACCTGCGTCAGCATCTTCGTCAACCCCATCCAGTTCGGCCCTGCCGAGGATTTCAATACGTATCCCCGCCCCGCCCGCAGGGACCGCATGCTCTGCCAGAAGGAGAAGGTCGACCTGCTTTTCATGCCCCGGCCTGACAGGATGTACGGACCGGGTTTCAGGACCCATGTCGAGGTCGAGGCTTTGAGCGACGTGCTCTGCGGCGCTACGCGCCAGGGACATTTCCGCGGTGTGGCCACGGTCGTGGCCAAGCTCTTTAACATCATTCAGCCTGACAGGGCTTATTTCGGGCAGAAGGATTTCCAGCAGACCGTGGTATTGAAAAGGATGGCAGCCGACCTCAATTTCCCCGTGGAGATCAAGGTGTTGCCTACGGTCAGGGAGACCCGGGGGCTGGCGATGAGCTCGCGAAACGCGTACCTGAGCGCGCAGGAACATTCTCAGGCACTGGCGATCTCCCGGGCACTTTTCAGGGCAAGGCAGATGGCCCGCGGAGGGGTCAGGGACGCGGCCCGCCTGATAAGGGAGATGAAACGCATCATCGGACAGGATAGGGCTGTCAGGATAGAATACCTGAAGATTGTCGACGCCGATACCCTGAGCCCGGTGAAGAGAGCGCAGCGGGGGACCACGGCTGTCGTAGCCGCGCGCGTCGGCGCCACGCGTCTGATAGATAACATCGTTTTCTAATAACCATTTTCAACTTCGTAAGTTGGGAATTTCCAACTTACGAAGTTACAAAGGTGTTAAAAGGTGAAATGAGCAGAATACTGAGGATAGGAATAGTCGGGTGCGGTGCGATCGGAAGTTCACTTGCTAAGACAGTCGCGCGTGAGTTCCGCGGAAAGGCTCTGCTTGCCGGCCTGTTCGATATCGACGCAGGCAAGTCAAAGTCGCTGGCGGCGAAACTGGGGAAACCCGCACTGGTTTCCGGCGGCCTCGCTTCGCTGATCGGCCGGTGCGATCTTGTCGTCGAAGCTTCGTCCGCCGCTGTCTCCGCTTCGATAGCGGGGCAGGTACTGGTCAAGGGAAAGTCCGTTATAGTGATGAGCGTCGGAGGTCTTTTGGGCGGCAGGATCGCGGCACTTGAGAGGATCAGCCGCCGGACCGGAGGCAAGCTCCTGATACCCAGCGGCGCCATCTCGGGAATAGACGCGGTGAAGGCCGCGTCCTGCGCCGGTATACGCAGCGCCACATTGGTCACCACAAAGCATCCCCGCTCATTCGAGGGTGTTGAGTATGTGCGCAGGAAGGGGGTGCGGCTTGGGGCGATACGCAGGCCGACGGTCCTTTTCTCCGGATCCGCCGAGGAAGCGGTCAGGCATTTCCCCCAGAACATAAACGTCGCCGCTGTCCTGAGTCTGGCGGGGATCGGGGCTCGTCGGACGACGGTAAAAATAATTGCATCTCCTCTTGCAACCAGGAATATTCATGAGATAATGATAGAGTCCTCGTCGGGGAAGATAGTCACCCGGACGGAGAACACGGTACATCCTGAAAATCCGAAAACAAGTTTCCTGGCCGTCCTCTCGGCGGTAGCGCTCCTGAAGGAGACCGTCGGGACGGTGAAGGTCGGGACATGAGATTTCCCGCTTACAGGGTAAGCGGCGAAAGACAAACCATCGAAGGAGGTGAACAGCATGGCACAGAAACTGCAGAAGCTGGGCATCAAGAGAGAGAAAGGGTTCCTCTACTTCGTCGATAAGCAGGGAGACGTTTCCTGCGCGAAAATGGCCCGCGGCAACCAGAAGGGCGGCAAGCCCAAGAAGGTCGCGAAGTGCGGTATCGACCGTAAGGAAGGATACCTGTATTTCGTCGACAAGCAGGGCGACGTCTCTTGCGCCAAGATGGTCAGAGGCGGCAAGAAAAAGAAGAAATAATCAGTGTTTCGTATATCTGTCCCCCCGCAGCTTTCGCTGCGGGGGGACAGAGTCTAATATTCTCCCGCCTCTCCGCAAGACCCGTTCCCGCCCACCGTTTTCATAGCGTACCAGAAAGGAATTTATGGAAGGGAACATCATCATCCGCGGGGCCCACCAGCACAATCTCAAGCACGTCGATCTGGTCCTGCCCCGTAACAAACTCATTGTCGTCACCGGCCTCTCCGGTTCGGGGAAGTCGAGCCTGGCGTTCGACACCATCTACGCCGAAGGCCAGCGGCGCTATGTCGAGAGCCTCTCAAGCTATGCCCGGCAGTTCCTCGAACAGCTGCAGAAGCCTGATGTCGAATATATAGAAGGCCTTTCTCCGGCCATCTCCATCGAACAGCGGACTGCGGGAGGGAACCCCCGTTCCACGGTCGGTACCCAGACCGAGATATACGATTACCTGAGGCTGTTCTTCGCCCGCGTCGGCAAGGCCACATGCTACGGCTGCGGCAGGCCGATCGAGCGGCAGACGTCCCAGGAGATAGTCGAGAAGGTCCTTTCGCTCCCCAAGGATACTCCGGTGATGGTCCTCGCGCCCCTTTTTACCGGGAGGAAGGGAGAATACAAGGACATCTCGTCCCAGATACAGAAGGCGGGTTTCACCCGCGCGCGCATAGACGGGATCCTGTACGAGCTGCCACAGAAGATCAAGCTCGACAGGTACAAGGTCCATACGATCGAGGTCGTGGTCGACAGGCTGACGATCAAGCCCGAGGTGAAAGCGCGGCTGACCGATTCGATCGAGACCGCCCTCAAGACCGGCAAAGGTGTCATCTCCATACATATCCAGAAGAAAGACTCGCAGACCGGCGACGCGGCCGGCGACCTGGTCTTCAGCGAGAACTACGCCTGCACCCGGTGCGGCATCAACATCCCGGAGATCGAACCGCGTCTTTTTTCCTTCAACTCGCCGTTCGGCGCCTGCCCTTCCTGCAACGGACTCGGGATAAAGCTCGAGTTCGACCCCGACCTGGTGATCCCCGACAGGAACAAGTCCATCAATGAGGGGGCCATCGAGGTATGGAAGCGAGGAGGCAGGGGGTACATCCTTTATTACCGCTGGCTGCTCAGGGAGCTGGCGGCGAACATGGGCCTCGACCTCGACGCGCCTTTCAGGAAACTGCCCAGGGACCAGCAGAAGGCGATACTGTACGGGACAGAGGTGCACGCCGGCGGCAAGCCGTTCGAAGGCGTGATCCCGCATCTGGAGCGCCTGTTCAAACAGACCGACAGCGACTACCTGAAGGAAGAGATACACAAGTTCATGTCCAGCCAGCCCTGCCCTGAGTGCAGGGGCGCGCGCCTCAAGAAGGAGGCCCTGGCGGTGACGATAAACGGGAAGAACATCTCCCAGGTGTGCTCGCTCTCGATCAGGGACGCGATGGCTTTCTTCCGTTCTCTCGACCTCAATGAGAAGGAGAAGCTGATCGCGCGGCAGGTGCTCAAGGAAGTCAACGCGCGCCTGCAGTTCTGCGTGGACGTGGGGCTGGACTACATCACTCTCGACCGCAAGAGCTCGACCCTGGCGGGAGGGGAGGCCCAGCGGGTGCGTCTGGCCACACAGGTCGGCTCGGGATTGGTGGGGGTCCTCTACATCCTGGACGAACCCAGCATCGGCCTTCATCAGAGGGACACCGAGAAGCTCATCTCCACGATGGTCAGGCTCAGGGACCTGGGCAACACGCTGGTCGTCGTAGAGCATGACGAGCATGTCATCCTTTCGTCGGATTATGTCGTCGATCTCGGCCCCGGCGCCGGCCGCCATGGCGGCGAGGTCGTCTTCTCCGGGACGCGGGAGGAGCTGCTCAGGGACAAGCAGTCCCTGACCGCGAAGTACCTGCGCAACGAGATCGAGATACCGGTCCCGGCCTCACGCAGGCCGAATGACCCCGCCAAGGCGCTTGAAGTGAAGGGGGCGACGGAGAACAACCTGAAGGATATAGATGTCTCTTTCCCGCTCGGGAATTTCATCTGTGTCACGGGTGTTTCCGGCTCCGGGAAATCGACGCTGGTGCAGGAAGTGCTGTACAAGAGCCTGATGAAGGCGATCCATGGTTCCCGGGAAAGACCGGGGGCCTGCAGGAAGGTCACGGGGACGGGCTTTATCGACAAGGTGATCATGGTCGACCAGGACCCGATCGGCAGGACGCCGCGCTCGAACCCCGCGACGTACACCGGCGCCTACAGCCATATCCGCGACATATTCAGCATGCTGCCCGAATCGAAAGTGAGGGGATACCGCCCCGGCCGTTTTTCCTTCAACGTCAAGGGAGGCAGATGCGAGGCATGCCAGGGCGAAGGCATCAAGAAGATCGAAATGCATTTCCTCCCCGACATCTATATTAATTGCGATGTCTGCAAGGGCAAGCGCTTCAATGAAGGCACACTCCAGGTACTCTACAAGGGTAAGTCCATAGCGGACGTGCTGGATATGACCGTTGAGGAGGCCCTCGAGCTTTTCAGCGGCGTGCCGGCGATAAAGAGCATTCTCACTACCGTCAATGATGTAGGGCTGGGATACGTCCAGCTTGGTCAGGCCGCGACCACGCTTTCGGGCGGCGAAGCGCAACGCATCAAGCTTTCCGCGGAGCTGAGCAAGCGGGCGACCGGAAAGACCCTGTATATCCTTGACGAGCCGACGACGGGGCTGCATTTCGCCGATGTCGCCAAGCTTATCGAAGTGCTCCAGCGTCTGGTGGACCGTGGGAACACTGTCGTGGTCATCGAGCACAACCTCGAGGTGATCAAATCCGCCGACCATGTCATCGATCTGGGGCCGGAGGGCGGCGGGAACGGCGGCCGGGTGGTCTCAAGCGGGACCCCGGAGGAGATCGCCCGTTTCCGCGGCTCGCACACCGGTGAGTTCCTCAGAAAGGTCTTGAAGAAGGCCTGACAGAGTGGTATAGTCTACACCATGAAACGGCTGCTGATTGTTTTTCTTTCCTCGTTCCTCATCCTTCCGTTCGCCCTTCCCGCGTATCCCCAGGAGGATACAAAAGAGGCTGAATCCCTTTTTGTCGCGCAGAAAGCGTTCGACGACGGCTTTTACGACGTCGCCCTTTCCCTCCTTGAACGGTTCATCAAGAACTACCCCGCGTCCGACAAGACATCCGACGTCAACCTGCTTATCGGGCGGTGTTACTTCCAGGAGAGCCGTTTTCTCGACGCGCTCAAGCAGTTCGAGGACCTGCTCGAAGTGCCCTCGGCCAGGAAGATAAAGGACGCGGTCCTTTTCTGGATAGCCGAGGTCCATTTCAGGGGCAACATCTTCCCCAAGGCGGCCAAGTACTACAAGCAGATAATCGATGAGTTCCCCCATTCCCCCTATACCGCTTCGGCCTATTATTCCCTGGGGTGGTGCCTGAGCCAGGAAGGCAGGTACGCGGAGGCGCTGGAGAATTTCAAGCTGCTCGAGCAGAAATTCCCGGGCGAGCAGCAGAGCAGGGATTCCGCCTTCAAGATCATCGAGTGCCTGTATAATCTCAAGGAGTACGCCCGGCTCAAGGAACGGCTCAAGAGCTGCATGAAGGACTGCAAGGACGATCCGGTCAAGCTTTCCCACCTTTCCTATTATCTGGGGGAGGCCGATTACTATCTCGAGGATTATTCCGGCGCCGTCGAGCAGTACCAGCGCACCGATTCGCTCTCTCAGGACCCCAAGATAAAGACACTGGCCAGGCTGGGGCTTGCCTGGTCCTACGTAAAG
>JBLMZF010000133.1:0-3505 GCA_050258655.1 Deltaproteobacteria bacterium
GGAATAAGCTCAAGGAACTGACCCGTAACCGGCAGGTCATCGTGATCACCCACCTCCCTCAGATCGCCTCATTCGCCGACGCCCACTTTAAGGTGACCAAAAAGGTCGTCGCCAACCATACCGTCACCGATGTCGAGCTGCTTGAGGCCGGACAGGCGGTCAAGGAGCTGGCCAAGATGATGAGCGGCGAGAAGGAAAGCGCGATCGCCCTTACCCACGCCGAAGAAATGCTCGCCAAAGCCAAACGGCGCTCCTCCTAAAGACCACGCCTCACTCCGCCTTGATCAACCCTTCATCGGCAAAGCTGAAATACCCGCGGCCTCCTATAATGATGTGGTCAAGCACGGCCACCTGCAGGATCCTGCCCGCGGAGACCAACGCTTCGGTAAACCGCCGGTCCTCGCTGCTGGGACTGGGGTCGCCGGAAGGATGGTTATGAACACAGACGATCGATGAGGCGAAATTCTCGATCGCCTTCTGAAACACCTCGCGCAAAATAGGGCTGGCGTAATTGACAGTACCCTCTTCGACTTCCACGATCCGTATCACCCTGTTCTGCGAATCGAGGGCGAGCATCTTGAAGACTTCCTTCCTGAGGCTTGCCATGCGGACCGACAGCAGGCGGCATACGTCGCCCGGCGAGCCGATCGTATCTCCGTCAACAGCGGCCTTCTCTTCCGCGGCCCTTCGCCCGATCTCCAGGGCGGCCCGGACCTGGCACACCTTCGCCGGGCCCATGCCCGCCATCTCTTGGAGCAGGGGCATCGGCGCCTGCGCTATCTGCCTGAGTCCTCCGAATCGGGCGAGCAACGCGCGCGCCAGATCAACCGAGCTTTTCCCCCGCGTCCCCGTTCTTAACAGGACCGCGAGGAGCTCGGTATCGGATAAACGGTGCTCCCCATCCTTAAGCATCTTCTCCCTGGGCCTTTCTTCCGGGGCCCAGGCTTTAACAGCCACAAAAGTATCTGTCCCCATACCTGAATAGACAGGCGCGGAAGAAAAATCTAACGCTTTTTCCGGGAAAAAATCCTAGGCGTGCTGCGTAATGGGAAGGAGTATGGTGACGTGAGTGCCTTCGTCTTTTCTGCTTTTGATGTCGATCGAGCCGTTATGCAAAGTGACCACCTGCCTGGCGACAGTAAGTCCCAGTCCCGTGCCCTTGGATTTAGTGGTGAAGAACGGTTCAAACGCCCTGCGTATCTGCTCTTCATCCATACCGTTGCCGTTATCACTGAAGTCGATCCTGACCTGCGCGTCTTGAAGACGGGCGCTGACCGAAAGTTTCCCGTGTTTCGCTTTTACCGCATCGTGCGCGTTGCTGATCAGGTTCACAAACGCCTCGCCTAATTGCAGGGGATCGGCCTGGATCATGACTCCTTTGACCGGAAAGATGTCCTGCTCGACGGCGAAATCCTCAAAACGCCTGCTGAACGAATCAATCGCCTCTTTCAACGCGTCATAGATAGATACCGGCTCAAAATGCGGATGCTTGAGCCTGGCATAAAACAGCAGGTTGTTAATGATCTGGTCGGACTGGTCGATCTTCATATCGATGTGCTCGAGCTGCTGTCCGATGGGGGCGGACTTCGCTTTACGCCTGATATTGAACGCGGCGGTCTTGATCGCGCCGAGAGGATTGCGCAGCTCGTGGGCGACAACCGCCGACAACTGCCCGATATCCGAGAGGCGTTTGGCATGCTCCAACTGGAGCTGGACGGAGATAAGTTCCCTGGTCCGTTCCATCACCAGCCGCTCGAACGTCTGCCGGTCCCTCTTAAGCACCTCCTCGGCTTTCTTTAATTGCGTTATGTCCTTCCAGGTAATGATCCCTCCCGTGATCTTACCGTGTCTGTCCTTGATCGGGGTCGTGTTGCAAAGGATAAAGATGGAAGTGCCGTCCGGCCTCTTCAGCAGGAGCTCCTGATTGTTGGCGACAATTCCCTCCCGCACCGTTTTACTCAACAACAGTTCTTCGGGAGGGATGGCAGACAGGGTTCCGGTAGAAAAAGCCCTGACGAAAACAGCGTGCTCTTCCATCGGCTTGCCGATCACTTCCTCTTTTCTGCAGCCCAGCAACCTGCATCCCTCATCGCTGATCATGCGTATCCTTACATCAGGCGCATCCGCGATAGCGATCCCTTCCGGCACATTCTCCATCAGCGCCCGAAGGATCCGCTGCCCCTCCTCGGCTTCTTCAGCTCGCTTTTCCAGCATCTTCTGCACGTTCTTCAGGCTTGTCACATCATGGGAGAAACCGATGACCGATTCTATCCTTCCTTCCTTTGTGATAAGCGGGATCATCTTGCCGATCATGGAGAGTTCGCCCATACGCGAAGGCAATGAGAACGAGATCGTGTCGATCTGTCCTGTTTCAAGAACTCTATGGAAGGAATGTTCCCAGATCTCATAAGTGCTTGGAGGGAATCCGATCTCGCCTATCTTCTTTCCGACAAAATATGCGGGGGAATGACCCGTCTCTTTCTCCACGGCGGAATTGAAGTACGTATAGCGCATATCCCTGTCGATCATGAAGATGACGTCGGGAGCATTCTCGGTGAGCGTCTTGAACAGCTGGCGCTGACGGGCTATCTCGTCGTGGCTGCGCTTGCGCTCGGTGATATCGAGCGCGGTGAAGATGACGCCTTTTGACAGATCGGCGGAGTCGACGGCGCCTGAGCTGAGAAGGACATCGACCCGGGTGCCGTCTTTGCGCGCCCAGTAGGATTCCATGGTCCCGATGCCTCTTCTCCTGACCTCCGCATACTTTACCCGGCCGACCCGATCGAACTCATCCTGAGTGGCGTAAACCATCCTGCTGCTCTTGCCCTTAACCTCATCATGGGAATAACCCGTCATCCTGACAAACTCATCGTTGACCATCACGAACTTCCTGTCATGCAATAATCCCAGGGCGACGGGGGCCGCGCGGAAGACGGAACTCAATTCCGCCTCGGCTTTTTTCAGGGCGGTCTCGAGCTTGCGCTGTCCAGTAACGTCGACCGCGAGGGCAACGATACGGATAAGGGCGCCGGTCTCGTCTTTTACGGGAGTAGCACTGGAGAGAAAGGTATGTTTCCCCGTCGGTAGCCCGATCTCTATCTCGGCTTCCACCCGCTCTCCTGTCTCCATTGTCTTTTGAAGGAAGGGCACGGTTTTCTTCGTGATCTCTTCCGGGAATATCTCTTCATCCCTCTTGCCCAGCAGTTCCTCCGGCCTCTTGCCGGAGAATGCCGCGGTCCAGGAATTTACGAATATATAACGCCTATCAGCATCATAGATGGATAAAACGGCGGGCAGAGCATCCACCGACGCCCTGAAGACCTTCTCCTGCTCGCTCAACCGCATCTCCCACCGTTTATGCTGCACCAGATAAAATGCGATCCCCGCCATCAGTCCTATCGCCGCGGTCCTGTTCAACAGCAGCTGGTCGAGAGGTATTTGGTTCAGTTTGGTCGGCGTGGAAACGGCGGAAAAAAGGATGCAAAGCAAAGCCACTGTCTTGATC